>NZ_JBHZDH010000009.1:0-1226 GCF_042755925.1 Lysinibacillus sp. NPDC059133
GTCACACCCGTTCCCATACCGAACACGGAAGTTAAGCTCTTTAGCGCCGATGGTAGTTGGGGGCTTCCCCCTGTGAGAGTAGGACGTCGCTAGGCTACATGATAAAATTATTCCGAAGTAGCTCAGTTGGTAGTAGCACCTGACTGTTAATCAGGTTGTCGCAGGTTCGAGTCCTGCCTTCGGAGCCATTCTTGGAGAGTTGTCCGAGTGGCCGAAGGAGCACGATTGGAAATCGTGTAGGCGGTTAACACTGTCTCAAGGGTTCAAATCCCTTACTCTCCGCCAGCACTTTAAGGATTTATCATTCCAAACGATGGCCCCTTGGTCAAGTGGTTAAGACACCGCCCTTTCACGGCGGTAACACGGGTTCGAATCCCGTAGGGGTCACCATTTTTCAATACCCAGATGGAGGATTAGCTCAGCTGGGAGAGCATCTGCCTTACAAGCAGAGGGTCGGCGGTTCGAGCCCGTCATCCTCCACCATTATTTAAATAAATCACCTTATTATCGCGGGGTGGAGCAGTGGTAGCTCGTCGGGCTCATAACCCGAAGGTCGTTGGTTCAAATCCGGCCCCCGCAACCAAAATGGTCCCGTGGTGTAGCGGTTAACATGCCTGCCTGTCACGCAGGAGATCGCCGGTTCGATCCCGGTCGGGACCGCCATTTTTTTAAAAGAATATGGGTCAGTAGCTCAGTTGGTAGAGCATTAGATTGAAGCTCTAAGTGTCGGCGGTTCGATTCCGTCCTGACCCATCACATTTTTTTGCCGGTGTAGCTCAGTTGGTAGAGCAACTGACTTGTAATCAGTAGGTCGTGGGTTCGACTCCTATCGCCGGCACCATGACTTTCCCGGAGGGGTAGCGAAGTGGCTAAACGCGGCGGACTGTAAATCCGCTCCTTAGGGTTCGGCGGTTCGAATCCGTCCCCCTCCACCAGTTTTAATTTAATAGGGGCATAGTTCAACGGTAGAATAGAGGTCTCCAAAACCTTTGGTGTGGGTTCGATTCCTACTGCCCCTGCCAATTAATTTAAAATAATAAAATATAATAATATGGCGGTTGTGGCGAAGTGGTTAACGCACCTGATTGTGGTTCAGGCATTCGTGGGTTCGATTCCCATCAGTCGCCCCATTTAATTTAAAATAATAAAATATAATAATATGGCGGTTGTGGCGAAGTGGTTAACGCACCTGATTGTGGTTCAGGCATTCGTGGGTTCGATTCCCA
>NZ_JBHZDH010000009.1:1326-11064 GCF_042755925.1 Lysinibacillus sp. NPDC059133
TCAGTCGCCCCATTTATATATATTTAACTTTTGGGGTATAGCCAAGCGGTAAGGCAACGGATTTTGATTCCGTCACGCCCTGGTTCGAATCCAGGTACCCCAGCCATTTATTGCGGAAGTAGTTCAGTGGTAGAACACCACCTTGCCAAGGTGGGGGTCGCGAGTTCGAACCTCGTCTTCCGCTCCAATTATTTTATGGCGGCATAGCCAAGTGGTAAGGCACAGGTCTGCAACACCTTTATCACCGGTTCAAATCCGGTTGCCGCCTCCATATTTTATTACTCAATCGGTTTATCCGATTTTTTTTATCTCCATTATGCCGGTGTGGCGGAATTGGCAGACGCGCACGACTCAAAATCGTGTTCCTTTGGAGTGTCGGTTCGACCCCGACCACCGGTATCATAGAATGAAAGACTTCAACGATTATGTTGGAGTCTTTTTTGTAATCAAAGATAATAAGGCCCACTCTGCTAAAAAGCAAAGTGGGTTATTTAAATGGAAGGCATATTTTTCTTTTACCTGGAGAGTCTTTCATATATAGATTAGAACACCAATCTTTAGCGTGGAGCAGTAATGGTTGATTATTGTAGAGAATAGACATAATGCCTGTTAAGTAGTATTTACGATGAATAGAGAGGGTATGATTATGAACAGACACTTTTTTATTGCAGTTCCACTTCCTTCAGATATTAAAGCAGCTCTTAAAGTAAGATGTGAAAAAATGAAAACAGATTTTCATTTTAAACGATGGGTGCATCAGGAAGATTATCACATCACATTGGCTTTTTTAGGTCATGCGGATGAAGAGCAATTACAGGCTGTAATGGATAAAGCAAAAAAAAATCTTTTGAATGTTTCTCCATTCGAATTAAAAATTCAGGGGTTCAATACTTTTGGAAGAAAGGAATATCCAAGAATTTTATGGGTTGATCTGCTCGAATCGCAGCAATTAAATTTGGTGAGAGACATAATATACCGTGATTGTATGAAGGAAGGATTTGAATTAGATAAGAAGCCATTTTTACCACATATAACTGTTGCAAGAAAATGGGATGAAACATGTGGGAAAATGCCGTTCGAAGCATTGCTAGAAGAAAATTTTCAGCTTCCAGAATTTCTAGTAGAAGAAGTGATTTTGTACGAGTCAAAAATAGAGGAAACGCCAAAATATCATAAAAAAGCGGTCATTCGTTTAGATGGCCAATAATATTACAAGCAGCTCGTAAACCTAAAATGAAAAGGTTTATGAGTTTTTTTGTTTAAAACCATTTGTAATGATTAGTTCATGTTCCGTTCATTTAAGGATTTTATGCTAAGGGTGTAAAAAGGAATGGAGGAGCTCACGATGAATCTAGCCTGGAAAGAAATTAAGAAAAATAAAGTACGATTTTTAATATTAGGTTCCATTGTTTTTCTTGTTAGTTTATTAACTTTTATTATTTCTGGTTTGGCGAATGGGTTATCACAAGATAATGCCGCTTTAATTAAAGACTTACCCGAAGGACAATTTTATATGAATGAAGATGCAAATCAAACTTATAATCTGTCAAAAATAGATAGCAGTACTCAAAATAAAATAATGAGTAATGAAAAGGATGCAGTAGCTTTTTCACTACAAATGGACTTTTTAAATGATAAGGATAATAAGCAGCAAAGTGTTGCCTTTGTTACATCTACTGAATCAGATTTATTTGAAAATGTGAAGCATGAGGAAGTCATATTAGATAGCTCAATGAAAGATAAAGGAATTAATGTAGGAGATACATTAACGAATAATCAATTTAGTGGCAAGTTTGTAGTAAAGGGATTTGTTGACCAAAAGAAATATAGTCATGCACCTGTTGCCTATATTAATAAAGAGGATTATAAAGAAATTTACCGTGTGGATGAAATGCAGATGATTTTTGTACCAGACGGATATTCTTCAAAAAAAATTGCTGGGTTAGAATCATTTTCAAATAAAGAGTTTCTTAATACAATTCCAAGCTATAGCGCAGAACAAATGTCTTTAAATATGATTGTTTGGTTTTTAGTAGTCATTAGTGGGATGCTGTTTGCGATCTTCTTCTATATGATGAATGTCCAAAAAATCGGCTTATACGGAATTTTAAAAGCTATTGGTTTGAAAACAAGTAAGTTATTTAAAATGATATGGACACAGATGGCCATCATTACAGTTATTTCACTTATTTTATCGGTAACCTTTAGCCAAGCCTTTAATCTGATAGCGCCAAAAGGGATGCCTTTCACGTTAACAATCGCGACAACGACGCAATTATCGATCGTATTCCTTATTATTGGATTTATTGGGGCTACAATTTCAGGACTACAAATTAGAAAAATTGAACCATTACAAGCGATACAGCAAGGAGAGGCTTAATATGACTTTATTTAAAATCGATAAAGTTAGAAAAACGTTTACGAATGGCGAAGTAGAGGAAGAAATACTTAAAGGGATCGATCTCTCTTTAAAAGAAGGAGAAATAACAGCATTGGTAGGTGCATCTGGATCTGGTAAAAGTACGCTTCTGACAATTGCCGCGGGACTTCAGCCTGCAACAGATGGATATGTTACATTTGAGGGAAAAAACTTGTCTATCATGAACGCTGAAGAGGTTCGAAAAGTACGAGCAAGTGAATTTGGGTTTGTCTTTCAGTTTGCACACCTTGTACCTTTTCTTACCGTTGAGGAGCAACTACTGCTAATGCTAGATGTTTCTGAATCAAAATTAAAGAAGCAGGAACAAAAAAATGAAGTTGATCGAATTCTAAAATTAGTAGGGATGGATCATCGAAAAATGGCTTATCCTCAATCATTGTCTGGTGGAGAGAAGCAACGTGTAGCCATTGCCCGGGCGATCATTCATAAACCGAAAGTTCTATTCGCGGATGAACCAACTGCTAGTTTAGATTCACAGAGATCCAAAGAGGTTATGTTATTAATTAGGGATTTAACTAAAACGTTAAATATTACTACTTTAATGGTGACACATGATGAAGAGATGCTTGTTTATACAGATCGTATTATTAAAATGAGCGATGGTGTCATTCTGTAAGATGTCATTTAGATTGAACAGTAAAGAACCACAACCACATTTATTGGTGGTTGTGGTTTTTTGATTAAACAGGCTCATCATCATTTTCCGTCCCGTCTAGGCTCAATTTATAGATATTTTTAATAAGCCTAGTGTTATGTTACCAAATCACTAAACTAATGAAGCATATTATAGAAGGAAAGAGGGAGGTGATTTGAAATGGCGTTTGTCATTGCTTTATTGATAGTATTAGTTGGTTTAATAGCGGGATTCCAATTAACCGAAGGAAGGTCCGAGAAAGGGAATTACATCATTTGGGGTATCATTACAATGATAGCGTTTGCACCGTTCTTATCTTTTGTAATTGGCGTAATGTATGGAATAGTGGTTAAAAATAGTTGGGCAACATCGATTATGATGTTTTTATCTCCTTTAATTTTTGTTATAGGGTTAATTATATTACTTTTAGGTATTTATAAAAATGATGGAGGAAAGCATAAATAACTAGCTATTTGTCTCTGACAAGGGGTTGTTCCGTTCAGTGTTTTAGTTATCTTAATATAAAGGTAAAAAGCCGCAAGACTCCTACAAATTGTTTTTGAGATGAAGTGTAAATGAAATGTAGCGAAGGAGACATATGCCTTCGTGTCCAACATCCTATTTCTTGCCCTGATGCGGCTCGTGCCTTGCCGGCGGAAAAGCATAGCGGTTTTTTACCATTTAGAATGTTTATGTTAATCGAGCTTTTCGACTTACTTTACAGACCATTCTCATTAAAGCCCTGTGCAACGAAGGGAAGATCGTAAAGATAACATCCATTGTTTTACGCATTGGCATAGGACAGATAATAGGTTTATTTTTGTGTACACCTGCAATAGTGATTTTTGCTAGTTGCTGTGGAGACATCATTTTTTGCTTTTTCAATTGTTTGGACATCACTGATTTATCGATATTAATAGCGGTTGCTTTATCGAAAATAGGTGTATCAACAAAAGTCGGACATAGCGTACTTACCTTGATGCCAAATTCCTCAGCCTCATAGTGTAGTGATGTCGTTAAGCCCACAACAGCATGCTTCGTAGTTGAATATGCCGCAGATATAGGAGCTGGCCCCAACCCTGCTGCTGATGAGGTATTGATGACATGTCCAAAACCTTGTTCCTTCATGATTCGATAGCCAACTTGAGTACCATATATAACGCCCCATAAATTAAGATCCACAATGTTTTTCCATTCGTCCATTGACATATCATACATTTCACCATACATAGCTATACCAGCATTATTGAATAAATAATCTAATCTTTGAAATTCCTCATAGACATTTGTAATGACACATTCAACACTTTTGTAATCGGTTACATTTAATTCAACAAATCTAGAATTTGAAGCATCTTTATTTAGTTCTGCCTCGAGAAGACGCCCATCATGTTCGTTGATATCTGCAATAATGACAAATACATGACGACCTATTAATTCTTTGCAGATAGCCTTCCCTATACCTGATACACCACCAGTAACAATCGCAACCTTTCTCATATTCATCACCTCTCGTATGACTTCCTAATGGACGGTAGCTTCCTGCAATTTAAACTGTTCAATGACAGCTGTGTATTCTTCCGCGACAAGTTCTGCTCCTTTACTATTTAAATGAACGCCATCTAACGTTAAATGTAGCCCTCTCTTTTTGGACAATCGGTCAATTCGCAAAGGATTTTTATAAAACAATACATCTTTCATTACTCGCATAAAATTGGTGTTCATATAATCCGAACTATTAACTTGTTCCAAGTGATGCTCAAACACCTCTTGCATATTTAAAAAGCTAACATTTGCATATTTAGAGGAGATGGATTGAATAATGGAGGAGAGCTCTTTTAATTCCTTATTAGTAGTGTTTTTTATTGTCTCTCCTATTAAAGCTGGTGTTACTAAAACGACATGTTTAGAGGATGCTAAAATCATTTCTAAACAATTTACATAGTAATCTTTAAATTCTTGATGATCTTTTGTAACTGGCTGTGCCTGTACTTTCAAAAGTTTAGAGTAGACATCATTGACACCAATCCAAAGAAAGCTAAGGTCATAATAAGTAGCTAGCTTCGATTTTTCCAAACGAGTGTGTAAGCTTTTTACTGTCTCACCTGGTTTACCGAGATTGTCAAATTCGATTTGTTGATGTTTTGTTGTTAGTAATTTAAAAAATGAAACACCTGGTCGACCTTCTGTTAAGCTGTCTCCTATACATGCAATTTCCATTTATATCCCACCTTTTTTTATCTCCTTTAAAAAAATGGTTATTGCTTGGTAAAAGAGTGGCTCAAGTGCTTTCAGCTCCTGATTATTTGTAAGCTGACATAATCCTCCTAGCCATGTGCCAAGTAGAACCGTCCACTCTTCAATATTTCCATGAACAAATTCCCCTTTATCAATTCCTTCTTGCAGAATCGCACGATAAGCACTCATCGGTACGATCGCTAAATTGTGTAGCTGTTGCACTGATTCAGGGCTCGATTTTGGATTGGAAACTAGCTCTTGCCCTGATCTTAATAAAGGTGTTTGGTAATGATAGAGAACGTGCATGGCCATGCCATATAATTTTTCTGTTGCCGTGGAGTAGGTACATTCTTTTTGCAGCCATTTGTTGTTCCAGTCTTGCATTGTTTGTTGCGCTAAAAGAACGAATAGCTTTTCTTTGTTTTCAAAATGGTAATAAATATGTCCCTTGCTGTAGCCTGAAGCGGTTGAAATATCTCCAACTGATGTTTGATTATAGCCTTTTTGAGAAAACAAACTAACCGCATGTTCCATAATTTCAATTTTTGCTTTCTCGCTATCATAACGTCTTTTGTTCAATGATTTACCTCTTTTTTGAATTTGAACGATCGTTCTAATTTAATTATACAATATTTTACTAATTAATAAATAGTTAAATACCTAAGTCATCATGCTGTCACAATTCCGTACTACCAATTCAGATGAAGTTTGGGATGATTCAATGTATATAAGTCGCAACGGAAATCAACCTAACGTTATGTTGATGAAGAAAATGGAGGAAATATCCATCAAATTGTTGAACTATAAATAATGATTTAAAAATTAGGAGGGGAATTAGATGGGGAGAGTAATAGGATTTGAATTGAATAGTCAGGAACCTGAAAAAGCTGCTGAGTTTTATGCCAAGGTTTTTGGTTGGCAGGTAGCTGCACCTAATTGGGAATATTGGGCTGTAACAACCGGGGATGATAAAAAACCAGGGATTAACGGCGGTATTGGTAAGGGGCCACATGACTATCCTTTTGGAACACGTATTCAAATTGAAGTGGATTCTATCGATGAAGCCATTTCTAAAGCTAAAAAGAATGGCGCCGTCATGGTACGTGACAAAATGGAGTTCGACGAGTTTTATCTTGCCTATTTGGTAGATCCAACTGGACTTGGCTTTGGCTTAATTCAAAACAAATTCTAATTAACAAGTCTCTGCGAACGATTGCAGAGGCTTTTTTTGTTAAAAACTATATTGGAAATTATACCAAAAAAGTATATTATGAATAGTGGAGAAAGAGGGGGAAAGACATGGAAAAGATGTTAAAAATAGTATGTGCACTATTATTAGCTGTTTGGTTAATACCGATTGAAAGTGTACATGCAGCGAGCTTCAAAGATGTGTCCAAGGATAATACATTGATAACGGAAATTGATTACTTAGTGGAAAAAGGAATTATTAATGGCTATCCTAATAACCTATTTAAACCAGATACATATGTAACGAGAGCGCAGGTAGCTGTCATGTTTACACGTGCTTTAGGATTGCAAACGACGAATGTCAAAGATCCAAAGTATCAGGATGTACCTACTACACATCCCTATTATAAAGAAATTGCTGCAATGCAAAATGCTGGGATTTTCGATGCGGCACAGAAATTTAATCCGAATGCAACTCTTTCAAGAGGGGACATGGCGATTGTGCTGCAAAGAGCATTTAAAATAAAGGGATCTGAGACAAGCTATTTTACAGATGTTTCAGAGAAGACAAGGGGCTATAAGGAAATCTCGATAATTTATAGTAATAATATAACAAGAGGATATGATGATGGTTCATTTAAGCCAAATGTACCTTTAACACGAGCTCATTTTTCAGCATTTTTAGCTCGTGCATTAACGTTATCGAATCCGAATCTATTAAAAGATACGGCGTATGACAATACGTATGCGCATTATTCGTTGGAAGATAAAAAACAGTACACATTAAACTATCAGTATAGTCATTATGACGATAAGAATGATGTGTGGGCAGTAAGAGATTTGAATTCTAATAAAGCATTTAATAGTGAGCTTTTATTTAGCGATGGTGATATTTTTGGTCAAGGCGAAGACCGTGATTATGATTTATTTTACGATTTATACTTCAGATTACCCCTTAGAATTGGCGTGATTCAACATGAGGATGATGACGGGATAATTTCAGGAGTCCGTCTTACTGTTAAAACAACAGATGGCACTGTTCAAGCAGGTGGTGTCAATTATAATAATGTAATTGTTCTAGAAGAAATGTCCATATACAGGGATGGAGTTTCAACATATTACTTTGTCGATGGTATCGGTTTAGTGAAGGAGCTTTACAATGATGTTGTTATTTATGAGTTGCTTGAACGTACAGCCAATTAAATGTTAGCCACATGAAAAGCAAGTCTCCTATTAATGAGGAGGCTTGCTTTTTGTCATGAAGCATCTAATCTAATGTAATATGAAAAAAACGATGAAGTGCTTGTCGCCAATCTTTTTCGTTATGAGTTGAATAGATCGTTAGGGATTGTCCCTCGTATATTCGGAATTCATTGTTAAGCATTGTGTGTCGTCCGCGAGGGATACGAATCATAGCGATTTTATTTTTTTGTTTAGAAAGCCTTGGTGCAAACTTTGCATCGTTAGCGTCATCGAAAAAACTATAAAGTAAACGCCAATCATGTTTGGTTTCTTCGTACAGCATCCAGCCATTCGCTTCATCTCGTTCAATTTTATAAAGTTCATTACCTTCACGGTGTTGATGCCCAGCTATTAGTGGCACTGGTTTACAAGGAGCTACTGCACCTACCCCAACATCTGAAATATATGATTGACCAGCAAAATGGACAAGCAATAGCTGGTGCATAGGTACATCCTCTACAGGAGTATCTGCTTCAACATTGCGCCAAAACTGTGCATAGCGATTGGTTACAGAAAAGCCAAGCTCGCGAAGTAGCCAACTAAATAAAATATTTAGTTCAAAGCAATTGCCTCCACGATGTTGAATAATGATTTTTTGAAAAAGGTCAGGGATAGCGAAGGAGATGCCATATTTCAAGGCAACATCTAGGTTCTCATAAGGAATTGTATGTAGATGTCTTGTTTGGAGCTGACCAAGTAGCTTAATAGAGGGCTCTAAAGATCCTTGAAATTGAATAAGCTTTAAATATTGCTGTATTTGTGAATTCATAATATCGCCTCACTCCTTATTAAATAACATAACCGAAATGGCTAAAGAATACACGTGAATATTAGGAAGAAAATAATAGAAAAATAGGTAAATAACTTGTAAAATTAAAATATTAGCTACTATAAAGAAAAATATTTCCTATTATTTTAGTTAATAATAATGATTGTAAGGTAGGTATACGAATGACAAGCGAAATTAAATGCGAAATGAAATGGATAGAAGTAAACTCATACGATGAAATGAGCGAAGTAGCAGCGGATATTTTCACTAAACAATTACAAGCAAAGTCAGCAAGTATTTTAGGATTAGCAACTGGTGGTTCTCCTGTAGGGATGTATAAGGAATTAGTAAAACGCCAACAAGCTGGAAATATATCTTTTAACCACGTGATTACTTTTAACCTAGACGAATATGTAGGTCTCGATCAATCAAGTCCCGCAAGTTATTGGACATTTATGCATGAGAATTTATTCAATCATGTAGATATTAAGGAAGAAAATATACATTTACCAAATGGTAAGGCAGAGAATTTAGATGCTGAGTGTGTCGCTTATGATGCTCGAATCAAGGAAGCGGGAGGAGTTGACCTTCAGCTATTAGGCATCGGCGTTAACGGACATATTGGCTTTAACGAACCCGGCACATCTTTCGAATCTCTGACAAATATTGTAGAGTTAACAGAATCTACACGCACAGAAAATGCCATCTATTTTGATGACTCTAAGGATGTACCGACGCATGCTATTACAATGGGCATTCAATCTATTATGAATGCCAAAGAAATCGTTCTAATTGCATTTGGTGAAAAAAAACTAGAGGCTATGGAAAAATTAAAAAGTGGGTTCATCACTGAAGATTTCCCAGCAAGCCAATTATTAAACCATCCGAATGTAACGGTTATTTACGGCGGAACAAAATAGAAATTAAGCGTTAAGCGTAGACTTTATCTGATTTGAAGTCTGCGCTTATTTTTTTTGAATTCGAAAGAAGAGCCGAGGCGATGAATAGAAATCAGAGCGACGGAAAGTATGGTCCAAGCGACGGAAAGGAGGACGGAAGTGACGGAAAGAAGAGCCAAGGTGACGGATAGAAATCAGAGCGACGGAAAGAATGGTCCAAGCGACGGAAATGGGGATGGAAGCGACGGATAAAAGAGCCAAGGTGACGGATAGAAATCAGAGCGACGGAAAGAATGGTCCAAGCGACGGAAATGAGGAAGGAAGCGAC
>NZ_JBHZDH010000009.1:11163-41577 GCF_042755925.1 Lysinibacillus sp. NPDC059133
TCAGAGCGACGGAAAGAATGGTCCAAGCGACGGAAATGAGGAAGGAAGCGACGGATAAAAGAGCCAAGGTGACGGATAGAAATCAGAGCGACGGAAAGAATGGTCCAAGCGACGGAAATGAGGAAGGAAGCGACGGATAAAAGAGCCAAGGTGACGGGTAGAAATCAGAGCGACGGAAAGAATGGTCAAAGTGACGGATAGAGTAGTCAAAGTCATAGATAGAAACGCTAAAGTGGTGGATAGAAACGTCAAAGTGCGGATAGAGTAGCTAAAGTCGTGGATAGAACCCACAAAATCGTGGATAGAACCCGCAAAGTGACGGATAGAACGTAAAAAGGGAGGAGCATTCCCTCAGAAATTTAGATGTCATAGGCATTAGCTTCGCCATTAATCAATGCTACAATATTATCTATATGCTAGAATGAGAAAAACAATAGGAGGGGTTAGGGTGAAAAGCACCGTACCACATTTAGAAAAGGGCGATACAGTTGGTCTTATAGCCTTATCAAGTCAAGTAAAGCCCGAAAAGCTAGGAGATGCAATAGCCTTTCTTGAAGAGTTAGGTCTTAACTATATAATTGGGGATACGATTCAGGCAAAGAACGACTATCTGGCAGGTAGTGATGAGGAACGTCTGGCTGATTTTCATGAGATGGTGAGAAATCCAGAGGTGAAGGCAATTTTTTGTGTTAAGGGGGGCTATGGCTCTGCACGAATTGCGGAAAAGATTGACTACGGACTACTTGAGGAAAATCCAAAAATCTTCTGGGGCTTCTCAGATCTTACATATTTACATTGTGCGATTAATGAGTATGCGAATTTAGTGACGTTTCATGGACCGCTCCTTATGTCTGTAGATAGAATAGATGATTTATCAAAGAAAATGTTTTTACAGCTATTTTCACCGATGGAATTACAGTATACGGAGGATATTTCCCCATTAACAACGATTGCACCTGGTGTAGCCCGTGGAGAGATTATTGGTGGAAATTTACGTCGTCTTGTTAACACATTAGGTACAAAATTTGAAGTTCGCACGGAAGGTCGAATTTTATTGATTGAAGAGCTTGGAGAAACTATTCCAACAATCGATTCGATGCTGCAGCAATTAAAGCAGGCGAGAAAGCTTGAGGAGTTAGCCGGTGTTGTTATCGGTTCTTTTACGCAAACAGAAGCGGATGAAGCGGCACTATTTGCTTTAATGAAGGATTATTTTGCGGATTTAGGCATTCCGGTTGTAGCTGGCTTTAAAATCGGCCATGATTCAACGAATATTGCAATTCCATTAGGCGTAGATGCTATTTTAGATGCACAGGAAAAGGTACTAAGGATTTTGCCTGGTGTGCATTAAAAGAAGCGCTCAGCACTTTATATTGTGCTGAGCGCTTTATTTTATAGGAACGTTTAGGTTATTAATAAGGCTCTGCGTCATGACCTTTATCTACAGCCTTTTCAGGTGCCTCATCACCATCAATATTACCGAGTGGCTTTGATGAAGATGAATCATTTCGAGCTTTTTGTAATCCTTCTTTTAACAAACGACCGTATTCTTCATCTGCTTCCTCTGCTAATGCAATCATCGCTTCTTGAATGGCTTTATTACAGACTGCTAAATCACGAATTAAATTTTCAAGCAGCTCATCTCGCTCCCATTGCTCAAAATTGCGATATGTTTCTCCAGCTTGCTTCGTATTGCTTTGACGATCAATGGATTCCCGAACGAGATTGCCTTCCACAAGTGGTGTATGTTCCTTAGCCGTCTGAGTAGCTTCCTTTAAACCATTTAACATCGAAGGCTCGTAGTTTATATGAGGATTCTGCCCTGGAGCTAAATCACGCTTATACAGCATTTGACCACCATTTTGATTGGTTGCTACTCGTTTTTTAGGAGCATTGATAGGAAGCTGTAAATAGTTTGCACCTACACGATGGCGTTGTGTATCAGAATAAGAGAAGGTACGCCCCTGTAGCATTTTATCGTCCGAGAAATCCAATCCGTCTACAAGCACACCTGTTCCGAAAGCAGCCTGTTCAACCTCAGCAAAATAATCTTCTGGATTTTTATTTAACACCATCTTACCAACTGGATACCACGTGAATTGATCATTAGGCCAAAGCTTCGTATCATCTAATGGATCAAAATCAAGCTCTGGATGTGGACCATCCTCCATAATTTGGACGTTAAGCTCCCATTCAGGATAATCACCATTTTTAATTGCATCATATAAATCTTGTGTGGAATGATTGAAGTTTTTCTTTTGGATGTCTTCCGCTTCTTTTTGTGTTAAGTTTTTAATGCCCTGTAAAGGTTCCCAATGATATTTTACAAGGACGGCTTTGCCTTCACTATTGACCCATTTATACGTATTGACGCCAGAGCCTTGCATCATTCGATAATTAGCGGGAATACCCCATGGTGAATAAACGAATGTCACCATATGGAAGGATTCTGGTGAGCTTGCACAAAAATCAAAAAAGCGTTCAACGTCCTGAATATTTGTAATGGGATCAGGCTTAAAGGCGTGAATCATATCAGGGAATTTCATAGCATCGCGGATAAAGAATATTTTTAAATTATTGCCGACTAAATCCCAGTTGCCATCCTCAGTATAGAATTTTACAGCAAAGCCTCGTGGATCACGTAATGTCTCTGGTGAATGACCACCATGAATAACTGTTGAGAAGCGCACAAAAACAGGCGTCTGCTTCCCTTTATCCTGAAATACTTTTGCCCTTGTATACTTAGAAATAGGATCATCCCCAACAACACCGTATGTCTCAAAATAGCCATGTGCCCCTGCACCTCGCGCATGAACAACACGCTCAGGAACTCTTTCGCGGTCAAAGTGACTTATTTTTTCTATAAAATCATAGTTTTCAAGGGTTGCAGGTCCTCGATTACTGACAGTTCGTATATTTTGATTGTTAGTAATAGGGTGCCCTTGTCGATTTGTTAAAGTCATGTCATGCTCATTTGTTGAATCGTGTTGTTTTGTCATTGTGTAACCCCTTTCTTTGGATATAGTCATTCTGTCCAGGTTAGGGGAGAACTAGACATGAAAAAACCTCCTGCATGTGATATCTTTAAGGTTCTTTAGATTCCTTCTAAAGGAAATTCAAAATATACTTAAAAATCGGAAAAAGTTGATTTGACTGTTTTGAAATTCTTGTTAGTATTTTATGATATATGGAGATTGCAGCGACATTTTTACTTTAGTTACTGTAGGCTTCGATAATTACTTTTAAGGAGTGTAGATTGTGTCGACAATATTCGTATTTTCAATTGCTATGATGGGATTAGGTTTGGCAACTTATACAGCCTTTCAAACTGATGGTTTAGAAAAAAAGCAATTACAATTAGAAAAAGAGATAAAAGAATTAAAAGATAGAATTAAAAAAGAGTGAAAGTTAACACTCTTTTTTGCTTATTATTAAGAGAGTTTATAGAAGACTTAAAAAAGGAGATAGAAAATGCTACATACTGGATTAAAATATATTGGGTTTTTAATTATGTTAATTTTCGGTGGAGTCTTTTTGCTAAGATGGTTTCTTCATGATGAAATATTATTAGATCAATTAATTGCCTTTGTAATAGGGGTAATCTTCTACGTTGCTTCTTTATTCATTAAAGCAAGATGAGGTAATTATATGGGAATGAAAAAAGCTCTCCTACACACAAGGTGTAAGAGAGCTATTGGATGGCGTTTTCAAGTAATTATCAAGTTTGTTTGAGTATGGCCATTGCTTATAGTTGGTTATTAGTCATTGGTCATACAGTAACAGGTAACTTGTCATTGGTTTTGTTTAAGTTAGCTCCAAAAGCTAGTTTTGAAAACAGCACATCCAATTCGATATGAAGTCTCATCGACTCCATAACCTATTGTATACATTTCCTAATGATATGAAAAGCTCTGATTCATCAGTATGTACGCATTGTAAATCGATACTAATAAATTACATAATCTAATAACGAGCAAAAATTCATATTTGTTACAAATTTTCGAAAGACTCACAGTGGCATGCTGAGGATAAATATCAAAATTATTTTATATTTAAATTGTTTATTCCTGTACACACTCTTCCTATTATTTTATGGCCTTAACCTTGATATAAAAGGCTTTATTAATTTTTAATAGATGGTTTATTCGGTACAATAGAGGGTATAGAATACCTGTTTTAGTTAGTTCAATGTACATCATAAAGTTTTTATTTTACCCAAATGTCGAAAAATGGCGAATGATATTTATGGTAATTTACATCCAGTTTTGTAAGAATTGCAATAAGAGGAGATTTAAATAGAAATTTAAGTATTTTTTTCACTATAATTCTATTTCATTGAATCTAGTAACGTATATTTTTATTGATATGCATTCGGAGGGAATTAAGGTAATGAAGAAAGCTTTATTATTACTACTAGCAGTTATGCTAGTTGGATGTTCCGGAGAGGGAACAGAGAAGAAAAAAGAGGAAGATGTAAAAAAAGAAGATGTTGTAAAGAAAGAACCAGCTGAGGAAAAGAAAGTCGTTCCAGTAAAATATGAAGAGGTTGATTCTGAATCAAAGGCCGCTGTAGAAAAGTTTGTTAAAAAATACAATGTCAAAGTTGATGTATTAAAACAGGATGCAGAAGAACCATTAATAATAGACAAGATTTCAGAACCAATAACTAGTGAACTGAATAAAGAGGAGAATAATACTTTCTCACAAATTTTATTGGAAACTGATTTTAAACAATATAAGGGTCATTATAAAGTAGAAGCTAAATATAATAATGATAAAAAAATTATTGGATATGGTTTTTCTATGGAAGGAGTGCCGGAAAACGAAGTAAATGAAGATGTAGATGAATGGGGAGAAGGACTTGCCTCCGCTGTATCAATGGCTGCTATATTAGGAGTGAATGTAGATAAACTTCTTGATGAATTAGAAAAAGCTGGAGATGAGAATAAAGGTACTCATACTTATACTGATTCTAATACTAATCATAATGTAACTTTTCTTATTGCTGATATGGATTTAGGGAAATTCGGAATTAATTTTAATTTAACAAAGTAAAAAAAAAGCATCCCAAAATGAGCTGTACCCCAATTGTTAGACACAATCTAACAATTGGAGGTGCAGTTCAAAAAGGATGCTTTTTTTATTGCAGTATTTTACGATCTGATTAGAAATAACGAGAATCATCAAAATTGATTTCAACACTATAATTCTGCATTGATAAGATTCGATAATTTATGGGCATCTTTTTCTAGTAAAATAGCACGTTCACGGTACTCATCTGGCTCATACATAGCAATTTCATAAAGCATTGTATTTTCACCATAACCCATGCGTACACTCTCTTTTTCATGCATACTAAAATCTTTGCACAGCTCAGCGTCTGCACGGAGCTGTGTTGCGAGCTCAATTGCTTCAACTAATGCCAGTTTTTCCCCTTTAAAGTCCACTGAGTTTTTTATATTTGCTTCATATACTAAACGATCCAATGTACGAACATCGAGACGTACTTGAGCTAATTCAGCTTCAATTACTGTCATTGCACGATTACTTGTTTTGGGTGTTTGTCCTTTTTCAACAGTTACAAAAGCGCTACGATGTAATTCGCTAACGAGCTCCTGAACTTTTTTTGCTAAAATACTTTTTAGCTTAACGGCTTCTGCAAGATTAATCATGAAAACACGTCCTTTTACAGTGTAGTAGATGGTGCTACGTTTGTTAATAAGGCCATTTTATAATCGCCGCCATGAACTTGATTAAACATCTTACCAGCAGAAGCAAGAAGCTCTTTCGCATTTTCTTCAGATAATGATGGGCGGAGGTAGAAAATATGTAGAGCCTCGGTCGTTTCCTCTGAAACAGACGTACGTTTAGAATCGACAAATGGTGACCCAAACGCTCCCTCAGCATCACAGTTATATAGGATATTTTTTAATGAATTAAAACGTCCATTTAAGCCCTCATAGCCAGTTTCCTCGTTGCCAAGTGCAATCTCTACAGGGCCTTTTAGTTTAGCCACATCATATAAGCCTACTGGAATTTCATATTGGAGGGAGAAGAAATTATTTAAATCAACACCAGAGTGAAGTGGTGTTAAATAATTTTGCTTACTAATTCGGCGCATTAAGCTTTCTGCTGAGTGACGATAACGGTTCGGATCTGCACCAAGCTTTTTCCATAGTTGTCGCCATTCTACGATACCCTCTCGTTGCGTTACAGGACTATCTTGCATTTCTAAAAAGAGATTTTCCTGATACAATTGCATGCGGCCTTTAATCATTTGAGGCGATTCTGCAACGACAATTTTGGTATAATGAATAATGCCGATTTTTAGCTCGGGATGTTGTGTTAATAGAGATTGATTAATTGAAATTTCCATAAAACATCACCTACTTTATCTATTTCTATTATTGTATCATGTAAGGAGTTGGAAATAAAATGAACATACATGACCTACAACGAGAATTTGTGGCGTATGCAATGTCCATTGGTGTAGACAAAATTGGCTTTACAACAGCAGCTCCATTTACAGAATTAAAAAATAGACTGCGCCGTCAACAAGAACTTGGCTATCAGTCTGGCTTTGAAGAAAGCGATGTTGAAAAACGTACCGAACCCCTACAATTGTTAGAGGGAGCAGAGAGCATTGTGGCGATCGCTGTAGCCTATCCGTCACGCATGCAAAATGCACCTGTTGGCAAGAAGGCAGCAAGACGCGGAATTTTTTGCCGTGCTTCCTGGGGTGTCGATTATCATACAGCATTACGTGAGCGATTGAAATTATTATCAGCCTGGCTTGAGGAGCGCATAGAAGGTGTTCAGATTGAATCAATGGTTGATACGGGTGCACTTGTCGATAGGGCAGTTGCAGAGCGTGCAGGGATAGGCTGGAGCGGGAAAAACTGCTCGATTATTACGCCCGAGTTCGGTTCCTATGTATATTTAGGAGAGCTAATCACGAATATCCCTTTTGCTCCTGATCAGCCTATGGAGGATGAATGCGGGGATTGCCGCTTATGTTTAGATGTTTGTCCAACAGGCGCGTTAATCGAGGGAGGACAGCTAGACTCCCAACGTTGTATTGCCTTTTTAACGCAGACTAAGGGAATGCTACCTGATGAGTTTCGTACCCATATTGGTAATCGTTTGTATGGCTGTGATACATGCCAGACCGTATGCCCAAAGAATAAAGGAAAGATTAACTGGATACATGAGGAATTTAAACCTGATCCAGAGCTTGCAAAGCCATTACTTGTACCACTTTTAACGATTTCAAATCGTGACTTTAAAGAAAAATTTGGACATGTTTCTGGTTCATGGCGGGGGAAAAAGCCAATTCAACGCAATGCTATTTTGGCACTTGCACACTTTAAAGAAGAAGCTGCGGTACCAGATTTAGTAGCACTTCTTGAAAAGGATGAACGACCAGTTATTCGAGGAACAGCAGCGTGGGCTTTAGGTAAGATAGGCGGGGAGCAGGCCCAATCTGCATTACTTGAGGCAAAAGCAAAAGAACAAGACGAGGAAGTACTCGTTGAAATTGATAAAGGTTTACAATTTTTTAGTTAAGGAAGTGTACCGTTATGCCATTGCATATCGTTTTATATCAACCAGAAATTCCAGCGAATACAGGAAATATTGCACGCACATGTGCTGGCACAAATACGTCACTACATTTAATTCGTCCTCTGGGCTTTTCCACAGACGATAAAATGCTAAAACGTGCCGGCTTAGATTATTGGCATAGTGTCAATGTCGTGTATCACGATTCGCTAGAGGATTTTTTAGAGGCATCCAAAAATGGTGACGTTTATTTAATTGAGACATATAGTGAAGAGCCCTTTACGACACATGATTTTAGTGATAAAGATCGTGATATTTACTTTATGTTTGGCAAAGAAACGACTGGCTTGCCAAAGGATTTTGCGTATGAGCGTCGCGATATGTGTTTACGTATTCCACAGAGTGAGCATGTTCGTTCACTCAATCTATCGAATACAGCTGCCATTGTTATTTATGAAGCGTTGCGTCAACAAGGATATCCAGGATTACATTAAAAAAAGCAGTTCTCCCATAGAGGAGAACTGCTTTTGTTTTTTTGTTAGACGTGAAGGGATTCAAATGTGATGGTTAGAACTACACAAGCAACGGAAAGAACCTTGCAAGCGACGGATAAAACCCCGCAAGCGACGGAGAGAACCCCGCAAGCGACGGATAGCCCGGCAAGCGACGGAAAGAACCCAGCAAACGACGGATAAAACCCGTCAGGCGACGGAAAGAACTCCTCAAGCGACGGATTGCTCGTCAAGCGACGGAAAGAACTCCTCAAGCGACGGATTGCTCGACAAGCGACGGAAAGAACTCCTCAAGCGACGGATTGCTCGTCAAGCGACGGAAAGAACGCAGCAAACGACGGATACAACCCGTCAAACGACGGAAAGCACCTCGCGAGCGACGGATAAAACCCGTCAGGCGACGGAAAGAACTCCTCAAGCGACGGACTGCTCGTCAAGAGACGGAAAGAACCCAGCAAACGACGGATACAACCCGTCAAACGACGGAAAGCACCTCGCGAGCGACGGATAAAACCCGTCAGGCGACGGAAAGAACTCCTCGAGCGACAGATTGCTCGTCAAGAGACGGAAAGAACCCAGCAAACGACGGATAAAACCCGTCAAGTGACTGATACAATCCTCACCCCGACGGATAGTACGTCACATCACTCTTAAAATTTCAATAAAACAACGATACCTGATGGATCCTCTGTTTGGAAACCACCATCTATATCAATAACAGGTGCACCAATTGAACGGAGATTTTCTTTCATTGTTGCTGCTTGCTCTTTATTATCTAGACGTAATGAAAATGTTTTTAAGCCAACCTGATTTTCACCAAGCTTCGGTGCGTTTTCAGAGTGCCAAGTGTTTAAACCGATATGATGGTGATAGCGGCCAGTTGAGATAAATAAAGCTTGTGCGCCATAGCGAGTGACAATCTCAAATCCTAATCCTTTTGTATAAAATTCCTCTGCGGCAGCTAAATTAGAAACGGATAAATGAATATGTCCCATAACCGTATCAGCTGGTAGGCCATCCCATCTACCATCGCCTTCCTCTAATATAGAATGGATTTTAAGAGGTTCAGTCACCATATGCACTTGGTCGAAATGCCAAGTCCATTCATTTTCAGGGCGATCCGCATAAACCTCAATACCATTATTATCAGGGTCATTTAAATAAAGTGCTTCACTGACATCATGGTCAGACGCTCCGAAGTATACGCCCTTGTTATGGAAATGAGTAATGATATTTGCTAAATCACGACGAGTAGGCAATAAAATGGCAAAGTGATAAAGGCCAGTTGTAAAGCTTGTTTTTTCCTCTACTGTTTCGGGTTGAACGATTGTCAGTAAAGCTGTTTTACCATCAGCAGTTAAAGTTGCTCTATGAGATTCCTGATGTAAAACGTTAAAGCCAATTACCTCCTGATAATAAGTTAATGAACGTTGTAAATCACTCACTTTAATTTCAACATTTGTGACATATGTGTTAGGTTTTTCATGAAAATGCATAGTAAATTACCTCCGAATAAAAGTTATTATTAATTATCAACTTACTTTATGTAAGTAAGTTTATTTTATAAAGTGCTAAATGTCAAGTAATGATATTGAGCTGTTACTGGTGATGTTTTTTGAATTTTATCAATTTTTGTTCAATTTATAACAAAAATTGATTTTGAAACTTGTATAAACTGGTGGCATAAGCTTCTGTACAGGACTTTATAATCACTTTTTGAAATACAGAAATCTAGTTTTACTAGGCTTCTTTTCTTTTTATATGAATTATCAATGATATCAAACTCCAAGCATCTTTGAGTTATCTGGTTTTGATCAATTTTTGTTCTAATCATGACAAAACTTGATTTTGAGATTTTTTTCGCTAATGATATGTTATTAACATACCCGGGGAAAAGCAGAGAAAGAAGAATACCAAACAAAAGTTGTTTATTAATATTACATTAGGAACTATTTTCATTACAAAATATGGATTAACTGAAAGAGAGGAGTTTATTAAACTATGAAAATGAGCAAAATTACATTATTAGGATTAGCAACTGTATTGGGCATTACTATTATATTCCCAACTCCTTCAGGTGCGGCAGCCGAGCAAGAAGATGTCAATTATGATCCGCATGATACTTCAGAGGTGGGTTCTTTTGAAAATCTAGAGGGTGGAACTTCAGCGACAATTGAAGAAATGTCTCCTCTTCGCCCAATGCCTAGGGCTTCACAAGGTAAAAGTTATAATATACCTGGTAGTCAGGGGACATTGACATCCAATGTTTGGCGTACAACAGCAGGTCAAACTTCAGGAAACACAGTACAATGGGATTATCAAGTTTCTGCTGTTTATTCCGGTTCTGAAAAAGTTGAATCTATTAGAACAACATGGAATGCCTCTGCATCAATGAGAAATTCAGCGAATATATCATTAGGAATATCTGATAGTGGAGCTAATGCTGGTGGAGGATCATCATGGGCTACTACTTCTACTAAAACCAAGTACTGGGAGAATAATAATGGAGCTAAGGAATCTTCATATCGTTCCAATGTGATTGTTTCACCTAAAAAGGATTATAGAACTGGAACTATTTCAGTAGTTAATACCGCTAAAGTAAAATTATCAGGAGATAAGAAGTCTTATGAGATTTCAGCTGGGATGTAAAAAAATATATGTTGTATTATCCCTAATAATAGTAATAATTTTATTGTTTAGTTTTATTAAATTTAAAAATTCATCTGGAAATGATAGAAGTGGAATATATACAAAAGAAATATATGTTTTGGATTATTGGGATCAAAAAGTAAAAGTATACAATCAACATACCTATAAGTTTATTAGGTATTGGAAAGATATTGAAAATGAGTTTCAATATAATTTTAAAGAATATAGTGACATTTTGACGAGTGGGAATAGTATAACAAATAATTTTTCGATTATTCGTTATACAGAAACAGGAGTTAAGACATTATTAAAACTACCTACAAACGAAGCGTTGTTTCCACTAACATTTGATAACAAAGATAATATGTATTTTTGTAGAATTTATTATAATGATGATAAAACTGAGAAAAAAAGGGTTATATCAAAGTATAGTAAAAAAGATAATCAATTGGATGATTTAGCTATTGATGTTGGTAAACTTATGGATGTTAGTGTTATAGGGAAAAAAATATTTTTTACTTCTTACAATGAAAAAGAACAAAAGTATGAATTGTATGAATCAAGTTTAACAGGTAAGAATGAAATTAAAATGATAGAAAGTAATTTAGAAGATTCCGACATCTATAATATTAATGAGGAATTGTATTTGAAGTCTGCAGAGGGAAAATTAGTTTCGCAAGTAAAAGAATATCCCTCAGGAGAGATAACGGTTGCTTATAAGGATTGGTTATTATTTTTAGATGTTAACGAAAATAACTCCCAAGACTTACGTATTTACTCAATTGATAGCGAAAAGTATATCTATAAAACAGAAAATTTAAATGGATATAATCTAAATGGATATAGACTTACAATATTTAAAGATGATTCTACAAAAAAAGTAGATTTAAAATCATTAATTTCAATATAGTTTTATTATTATTTTGATTATATAAGGAATTAGTCATATCAATAAGGTTTCATTTCTGCGGAATTATGTCATCAGATTTGTTATTACCTTTTGATATGACTGTTTTTATGAAAAGAATTTTTTATGCAGGATGTACGTTATGACACAGCTGATTTTTTCTTGTAAATAAATTGTGAATCCGTATTCAAACAACACATATAAACAGGCAGCACCACTCTGAACTATAAAGGCATCAATTATAGGAGCTGCCTTTTTCGAAAACAAAAAAATCACTAAGCACATGTTCATGCTTAGTGATTTTTTTGAGATATTATTTGTCTGCTCTGTAGTCGCCTTCATAACCAGCAGTGAAAATAGCAGTTAAGAATGCTACAGTTACACCAATAATTAATATTAAACTCATGGAAGAACCCTCCTCATGTTTATAAAGACATCTCTGTTTAGTATAGCCTATCTACTATAAAAATGAAACGACGTAGCGGAATAAAATATGTCAGAAATGGTTCAGAAATAACTATTTAGGGAAAACTATAAGAGAGGTGATGATAGTGGAAAAAAAGGTTCCAAATATCGAAAACGGTACAATGGCTAGAAATTTTAAAGATTTACAGGATTTGGGGAAGCAGATGGAGCATTTACGGGATGGTCAAGAGCTTGTAGAAGACAATCGAATTCCAGACCCTATCCAAGTAGATGATTATGAAGAGGAAGCAAACGAACAATAAGAAATTCCCCGGAAATTTTCCTTATGTTTCTTAAAACCAATTTTTTGTATAATGGAACTAGGAAAAGAAAGGGGTTGTTATTCTTGAATTTACAATCAACAAAAACATTAGCAAATGGTGTGGAAATGCCTCGCTTTGGCTTAGGTGTTTATAAAATGACAAAGCGTGATGAGACTTTGCAGGCTATTGATAAAGCTGTTAAATATGGCTACCGAGCTATAGATACGGCTTCTCTTTATGGTAATGAGGCTGAGGTGGGCGAAGCTATTCGTCATTCAGGCGTTAAACGTGAGGATATTTTTGTGACGACAAAGGTTTGGAATAATGACCAAGGTTATGATGAAACATTACGAGCTTTTGAAGTATCTTTGAAAAAGTTAAATATGGACTATTTAGATTTATATTTAACGCATTGGGCAGTACCAGAAACATTTGAAGAGACGTATAGAGCAATTGAACGTTTATATGATGAAAAATTAATTCGTGCAACAGGGGTCTCAAATCATCATGAGCACCATTTACAAAAGCTATTAGCTAAAGCAAATATTGCACCAATGGTCAATCAAGTAGAGGTGCATCCATATTTACAGCAAGACGCATTACGAGCATTTTGTAGTGAGCATGAAATTGCTGTTACGGCATGGTCTCCATTAGGTCGTGGTGGGGTACTTGATAATCCAACGATTATGGAAATTGGTCACGAAATAGGGAAGACAGCTGCTCAAGTAGTGCTGCGCTGGCATTTACAAAATGAAACACTTGTTATTCCAAAGTCTGTGACACCTAGTCGTATCGAGGAAAATGCACAGATTTTTGATTTTGAATTAACACTAGCACAAATGGATAAAATAGCTGCATTAAATCGCAATGAACGATTTGGGCAGGATCCAGATAACTTTAAATTTAATTTTTAATAGAAATCCCGCTCTCTACCTAGAGAAGCGGGATTTTAAAAATTATTTAGATTCTTTTACAAATGGAATGTAGTTAGAAAGCATTTTTGCCATATGTGCACGTGTAGCGTTGTCACCAGGCATAAATTTGCCGTTTGCGCCGCTAACAATCTTTAAGTCTTTCAGAAGTGCGATAGCATCTTGTGTTTCAGCGTCATATTTAGAAATATCACTGAAATCAGCTTTTAAACCTGTTTTTGCATCATGTTGTAGGTTATATGCACGTGCGAACATTAATGCAAGTTGAGCACGAGTTACTTTTGCATTAGGATTGAATTTACCACCATTCACACCTTGTACAATTCCTGCTTCAGCAAGTGCGGTAATTTCTTTTTGTGTTGCAGCATTTACATTAGCAATATCTGAGAATGTTGCTTGGCCTTTAGCTTCAAGCTTTAAGGCACGCGCGATAAATGATGCAGCTTGTGCACGAGTTAAGTTTGCGTTAGGTGAATATGTTGTTGCAGAAGTACCGTTTGCTAAATCACGGTAATAAAGATCACGAACATAGCCTTCTGTTTCTGATCCTTTTACGATATCTGTAAAGGGAATTGTTGCGATAATACGTCCTTCTACTTTTGGATCAACTTTTTTCAATGTATCTAAGTGTTCGATAAACATTTCATAGTCAATCGTACCAGGTTCACTAACGCGGCCGTCTTCATAAACTTTTTTCAGTGTATCGTAGCCGTCTCCACCTTTAGCAGTGAATGTATTTGTTGCAGCTTTATAATAGGCTGCTTTATCTAGTTCTTTACCATTTAATTTAATAGATTTTACACGTTTACCAGCTGGTGCTTTACCATCAAATTCTACTTGTAAACCAGAGAAGTGTAGGAAGCCACCAGATTCTTTCGGGAACTCTTTCACACTATGTTCAACAGTATCGTAGATTTCAGCACCTGTTAATTTTACGATACCAAGAGCATTACCAAATGGCATAACTGTCATAACTTCACCAACAGTGATATCACCAGCGTCAATACCAGCTCGGATACCTCCACCGTTTTGGAATGCAAATTGTACTTCTGGGTCAATTTTCTTAGCACCAGCAAGCATACCATCAGTAATTAAGTTACCAAGGTTTGTTTCGCCAGCACGAACGCCCCAAAGATTACGACCGCCATTTAGTGGAGACACAGCTGTATTACCTGTTGATTGATTTAATATTTTTGAAATTTTCTCTTTATATGGAGCTAAAAGTGCTTCAGCTTCAGGATCAGCTTGTACAGGCTTTTCTTTATCATTTAAAGCATGCAATTGACCGAAGTAATCAACAACGGCACCGTTATCGTCAAATGTTAGGTCAAGTTCACCTAAATTTTCGCTATATTGCCCCGTTTGAACGATAATTGTAGGGTTCTTAAATGATGTTTCAGCTTTCACAGGCTTGTCTAATTTTGTATGTGTATGGCCACCTACGATTACATCAATGCCTTCTACAGCTTTTGCTAGTAATTGGTCATTATCCCAATCTGCGGAATCATCGAAGCCTAAGTGTGTTAATGCGATAATTTTGTTAACACCTTGCTTTTCAAATTCTGCTACTGCTTTTTTCGCAGAATTGATATAGTTAGCAAATTGAACGTTTACAACGCTTGAAATCGATGGTGTTTCTTCTGTTGTTAAGCCGAAAATACCTACTTGTTCTCCAGCGATTTCTTTAATAATACCGTTATAAATTTTACCGTTTTCAAAGTCTTTAGTGACTGTTTTGAATTGTAAGCCATCAAATAAAGAATCCTTTGAAAAATCTAGGTTACTTCCTAATAATGGGAAGTCTGCACCCTTAACAAATTTCGCAAGTGCAGCATGTCCTTCTGGGCTTGATCCTAAATCGAACTCATGATTACCAAAAGTCATAGCATCATAACCCATTAAGTTCATTAACTTCATATCTGTTTCTCCAGCAAATTCGTTAAAGTATAAAGTACCAGAGAAGACATCACCAGCATCTAAAAGAAGTGAATTTGTATTTGCAGCACGAAGTTCTTTTACTTTTGTTGCACGCTTTGTAGCATCCTCAACGTGTGCATGCGTGTCATTTGAGTGTAGAACTGTTAATTTGAAACCATCTTTCGTAGCTGCCGGTGTTGTTTCTGCTGCATGTGCGGCAAAACCGGGTGTAGCTAGTAAACTCGCAACTAGAGTTGTTGCTGCAATACTTTTAACCCATTTCATCAATAAATTCCCCCTCATAATATGTCAGATGACTGACAATTTACTCTATTCTATCATGAAAAAAAACCACCGTCATTACCAATAATGGAAATGTATATTAAAATTACTGTAAAAAATATATTAAAGAAATGTTAAATGATATATTTATACTTTTTTAGAATTATAAGGATCATCACAAAAAAATGGGTATGACATTTATTGAAACGTATACTATGTATATAAGTTGATTGGAGTGGAGACTGGACGCCCCCAGGAAGCTTTGCTCTGTGCGAAAGCGAAGCGTCAGCAACAAATGTTTTCTGTAGCGAAAGCAAAGCGGCAGCTACAAATGTTTTAACTGTGCGAAAGCGAAGCGTCAGCAACAAATGTTTTCTGTAGCGAAAGCGAAGCGTCAGCTACAAATGTTTTAACTGTGCGAAAGCGAAGCGTCAGCGACAAAGCGCCCAGTCGGAACGGAAATCAACCCCACGTTATGGTGATGAGCCAATTATAAGTAAAGGAATAATACTTTTCTCGAAGATACAATGTCTTCAATGTAAATTTGAGTATACAAAAACTGCACCTCGAATTGTTAGCTTATGTGCAACAATTCAAGGTGCAGTACGATAATTACTGCTGATCCTTTACAACGATTTGCTTATTTAAAAATGGATGTTCGAATTCCAATTGAATAGCATGAAGCTCGTAATCATCACTTGCCGTTTCTCTTGCTCCGTACATTGTATCTCCAATAATCGGATGACCGATATGTGCTAAATGTACGCGAATTTGATGTGTTCTCCCTGTTTCAAGAATTAGATGGACAACACAAGAGCTTTTATAGCGAGCTACAACTTCATAGTGTGTAACTGCATGCTGTCCAGTTTTAGAAACGACACGTCTTGTTGCATGATGTCGGTCTTTCCCGATTGCTTCAGAAATTGTGCCAGATGAAGAGCGTAAATTCCCTTGCACCTCTGCAGCGTATGTTCGAATAATGGATTTTTCCTCAATCATACGGTCAAAGATTGATTTTGCTAAAGGATGTTTTGCTACAAGTAACAAACCTTGTGTCCCTTTATCTAAACGATGGACATGCTCCGCATAAGTTCCGCCTTGCTCTTTAATGTGAGCCATAACATGATTCATACAAGTATGAGTATCACGTGCATCATTTGGATGTGTCGACATGCCTTTTGGTTTAGAAACGATCAAGCAATGGTCATCCTCATAGACGACATCAATTGCACAAACCGGTGTCGGTTGATAATTAGATGTCGGAATCGGGAATGTGAATTTTATGATTGTTCCTACTTGTAGTGGATCATTCCACTGAATAGGCTCTCCGTCAACTGTTGTGATAGCCTTCGCCATTCTCAGTTCATGGACTAGCTTTTTACCGAGTCTCCAATCATTGCGTAGTAGATCCTCAACTGTTAAATTATTTGTACTTATTTCATAGTGAAACATATATCTTCCTCCGTAGAAAAGACCGTATTCCAATTGTAGAACACGGTCTCGAAATTAATTTGCTGCTTTAGCAGCCTTCATTACATAGAAGCTTGCCCCTGCAATTAAAATAAATGCAGTTAGCGCTAAAAATGGGATTGTGATAAAACCTAACCAGTTGATATATTGACCAGTACATGAAACAACACCACAAGAAGGGGCTGTATCAGCTAAAAAACTAAGCTTTTGAATACCATAATGGTAAAGTGATATACTGCCTCCCATAATGGCAAAAACAGCGGTTGTTACAGCAATACGTGCATTTTTTTGAATAAAGGCAATCGTTGTCATAATGACAATTGGATACATGAAAATTCGTTGAAGCCAACACATTTTACAAGGTTCATATTGACGGATTTCAGAAAAGTATAAGGAACCCAATGTTGCAACGACAGAGACAATCCAAATAAGTAATAAGCCGTTCTCTTCTTTTTTAGACATATAAATTCTCTCCTTAGTATAACCATGTACTTGTTCGATTATAGTTGTTCTAGTTTTATATGTAAATTAACTTACCCAAAATAAGGTATCATCACCAAAACGTGTGGTTGATTTCCGTTCCGACTGGGCGCTTTCCTGGGGGCGTCCGATGAGCCGCTTCACTCGCTTTGCTCGCTCCAGGGTCTCATCTGTGACGCTGATCCCCAAGGAGTCGCCCAGCCTCCACTACAATCAACTTATTTACATAGTATACGTTTTAGCAAAAGTCATCCACAACTTTTGGTGATGAACCAAAATAAGGTATATTCTTATGCAAAATTTCAGTCTAAAGTATGAATGGCTTAGGCAGACGTTCCAGACTTTGAAATGTTATCATTAAATTAGCAATGCCAAAGAAGAGGTGTTTTTGTGAGGGAGAATGATCATTCCAATATCGGTATTTTAAAAGAGATTGCAGAGTTATTAAACGAAGAAACTGAAATTGTGTCGATGTTAAAAGGAGCACTTGTGAAATTTTTAAATGGCACAAATTTTGAAACAGGCTGGATTTTTTTTATCGATGAAAAAGGGCGATCGGAGCTTGTTGTCCATGTCAATTTACCAGAGGCTCTGGAGCATAAAAATTGTCATTATTTAGAAAAGGGAGGCTGTTGGTGTGTTTCCCGTTATCGTAATGAGGAATTAAAAAAAGCCTCTAATATTATTGAATGTCAACGTATTGAAAGTGCAATTGCAGCAAATGTTGGTGATCACGAAGGCATTACACATCATGCAACAGTTCCGCTTCAATCAGGTCAAGAGCGTTTTGGTGTCCTAAATGTTGCATCGAAGGATACCGTGCGTTTTTCAGAGGAAGAGCTCGCTTTACTTGAATCGGTTGCATTTCAGATGGGGTCGGCCATTAAACGTATTTTACTGACAAAGCAAGAACAAGAAATGGCACTTGTGAAAGAGCGCAATCGTCTAGCCCGAGATTTACATGATTCTGTCAATCAGCTACTTTTTTCCGTTACATTAACGGCGAGAGCTGGTATTGAAATGACAAATGATAGTGATGTGAAGGAAACATTTAAGGAGATTCAGCACTTAACACAGGATGCCTTAACAGAAATGCGTGCCCTCATTTGGCAGCTCCGTCCAAAAGGATTAGAAAATGGTTTACTTGAAGCAATCAAAGTGTATGCTGAAATGCTTGGCTTGAAGCTTCAAGTAACGGTCTCTGGTGTACTGCAATTCCCATCACGTATCGAAGAAACATTATTTCGGGTAGCCCAAGAAGCACTTAATAATGTTCGCCGTCACGCGGGTGTGTTGGAAGCTGCACTTTATATTACGGTCACTTCTACAGATATTTTACTTGTTATTCGTGATGAGGGACGAGGCTTCGTCATCGATCATAACACGAAGCTACTTTCAATAGGCTTGCAATCCATAAAGGATCGTGCAAAATCAGTTGGTGGCAAAGCTGACTGGGTTAGTGAAATTGGCAAAGGAACAGAGCTGTTAATCCGCTTGCCGTATTAGGGGGGAAGAGTATGATACGTGTTTTAATCGCAGATGACCATCATGTAGTACGTCGTGGATTATTATTTTTCTTAAAAACACAGAAAGATATTGAAGTCGTAGGAGAAGCGAAAAATGGACTAGAGGCAATAGCATTAGCGGAAAGTATACAGCCAGATATTATACTCATGGATTTGGTAATGCCTGAGATGGATGGGATTCAGGCAACAAAGCGCATTAAAGCAAAGTTTCCGCAAATAGAAATTCTAATGCTGACAAGCTTTTCAGACCGTGATCATGTGGTGCCAGCTATGGAGGCAGGGGCTGCAGGCTATCAGTTGAAAGATATTGAACCTGATGAGTTGGTATTGTCCATTCGCCGTATTATGCGAGGCGAAAATACATTACATCCAGAAGCAACAACGACTTTGGAAATGGACCGTCAAGAATCAAAAAATGCACCTCATGTTTTAAACCCTCTAACACCTCGTGAACAGGATGTGCTTGCAGAGCTTACAAAAGGGAAAAGTAATCGAGAAATTGCGTCCTCTTTATTCGTTACAGAAAAAACAGTGAAGACTCATATTTCTAATATTTTCACGAAGCTACAAGTGCAGGATCGTACGCAGGCGGCTCTTTATGCAGTGAAGCACGGACTGACAGAGGGTAGTGGTGTATAAAAGTTAATTGATATCAGATCGGTCGTCCCCAGGAGTCGGAACGGAAATCAACCCCAAGGTTATGATGATGAGACTGGATTATTAAAAAACGACGAGTTCCTATGAACTCGTCGTTTTTTAATGAATGAAACCTTTATTTATTTTTGAACAAAAAATTTGTTTGAAATATCAATTAATGTAGAGCTTGGCGAAATCGATAGGTCATCTTTTAGCTTCTGTTCATAAGCGTGAAATACTTTGTATGCCTGTTCATGAAATCCCGTATTTATTAAAATGTGTAAATAGTGCTCAAGTTTTTGTTCATTATATGGATCAAACTCTAATAGTCTATTTAAAAAATTTAATGCCTTATCAATATCCGTTAGAAATGTTGCTTGAAAACCTTTTTCTAATAAATCTATGTATGATTTCGTCAGCTTATCTTTATAGGCAGTTGCCCACTCATAATCATCATAAATGAGTAGTCCATTTTTATAAATTGAGAGACTTTGATTGATCAAAGAAATTGGTGGGAATTCTAACTTCGTGAAATCCTCATAATATCTATGAAAGTCATATAAATCACAAAGGATGTTCGGTTTTTCGAAGATATAGTATTTATTTGAAAAAATAATACAGTTTGCATAGCCTATATTATTTAAGGTTTTTCTTAAATAAGAAAGTGCGGTATGAAGATTCGATTTTGCTCGTACATAGTCTAAATCAGGCCATAGAATTTCAATTAAATAATCACGATGAATAGGAATGTTTGGATGTAATATGAAATATACAAATAACTCCTTTGTTTTCTCGGTTTTGAAGGCAACTAAGCTGTTGTTGCTATATGCGGCAAATTGATTAAAGCATTGTACGTTTAACATGGTTTTCGAAGCTTTTTTAATCATTTGCTGAATAGAATATTCATGCTCGATACGAGAAACAGTTTTTTCTAAGCGAGCATGACTAATTGGTTTAAGTACGTAGTCAAGACCTCCGATTTCATAGGATTGTAAAGCAAATTCTTTATATGAAGTTATAAAAATAACACTAACATGTGGACGATCAGTTTTGATAATATCAGCTAATTCAAGCCCAGTCAGTTCATTCAGCTTTGCCTCTAAAAAAATGACGTCAAATTCTATTATTGGAAGCTCATTTAAAAATACTTCTACACTTGTAAAAGTTTGAATTACCTGTATTTGCTGAAATGCTTGTAGTTTACTTTGAAAATAGTGTAAAGCTAAAGGTTCATTGTCTATTAAAACGGCTCGAATCACGTCAAAATCTCCTTTTTACAATTAAATTGAAAACCATTAAACTCTAGTTTGTTGTCTTTGAAAATGCTTTTCGAATATAGGGTGGGCACTAAAAGTAAATTCCACATAAAATTAAAAATTTGACACCAAAAAATTTAGCTCTTTGTATTCCGTTTTCCATAAGTTAGTGTCGGATCTCCTCATACGCTATCTTTTCGTACAGGATTTATCTGTTTAGCTTTTTCTCGATGATGGCTCGTGCTCCGTGCTAAACCTTTTTACATAGAAATTAGGACTTCCACAAATAGTTACTATAAAGTTTTTCTACTTCATAGTTTTCAGTGTCCTTATATAGAGGATAGAAGTTTTATATGTTGTGATAAGAGAATTGAAATAATTAAGCGTTTATTGTTAAAAACAACGTAGTTATAGTAGAGATTATAAGTACCTAAGTTGTTTTTTCTTATATTGTAAAAATAGTATAATGAATGTAATAATTTGTTAGGCGCTATTATAGTACATTTGACTTAAATAAAACTCAAAAAGTACTTAAAAAATACTTAAAGTAGATAGGGAATTAGTAAGTGAAACGACGGAATTAGCAAAGGGGAAAATAAGGTTTATTGTAAAGGAGTACAAATATGAAATTAGAGCGGCTTTTAACGATGACAATGATTTTAATAAATCGGAAAAAGGTGACAGCCCAGGAGCTTGCCGATTTATTTAATGTGTCAGTGCGTACTATTTATCGAGATATTGAAACATTGAGCTGTGCTGGGGTTCCTGTTATTAGCCAGCAGGGGGTTAATGGTGGGATTAGTTTGATTGATGGCTATCGTGTTGATAAGCAGGTGTTGACGAAGGACGAGCTTACGTCACTTTCTATTGCCATTAAAAGTGCATTAACAACATACGAGGATTCACATGCTGAAGCAGTACTTGAAAAATTAACAGGTGTTGCGGATGAGGAAGTAAAACAATCGATTGATCAACTGTTTATTGACCTTAGTCCTTGGGGGCCAAACGTTATTTTCAAGGAACAGATAACTTTATTAAAAAAGGCAATTGAACGCGAATATTGTATAAGCTTTACGTACTCTACTACACATGGCTGTATAACAAGAAGATTATTAGAGCCACACACTTTAGTACAAAAGGGAAAGGTTTGGTATGTCTATGGCTATTGCACATTAAGAGAAGATTTTCGTTTATTTAAAATTTCAAGAATGAAGGATATACAAGAAGAGATGACGACTTTCCAGCGCAGGGAAGTCAATTTATCTGAACTTCCATGGGATAAGGAGTGGCATCACCCTCAAAATGTAGTAAACCTTATGTTATCTTTCGATTCTGCCATAACGACATTAGTAGAAGAATCATTTGGGGCTAAGCATGTAGATAATGAGAATTCAACTATTAACATTGCATTGCCTGAGGATGAATGGCTATATGGCTTTCTTCTTAGCTTTGGCCATCGCTTAAAAGTTTTAGAACCACCCCATATACGTGAGATTGTATTGAAGCGAGCCCAGGAAATTGTGGAGTTGTATAAAGAAATTTAACTTCTTTTAATTGATGACATACAGTTGTCAAGTTTCCTTTGTTATAGTCATAACAAATAGGACGAAGGGTGGATTTAATCATGCAAAGTTATTGTCAAAGCTGTGGAATGCCATTAGTGGATGAGGCATTACTTGGTACAGAAAAAGAAGGACGCAAAAGTGAGGACTATTGCACTTATTGTTATGAAGTAGGAGAGTTCAAACAGCCAAATCTAACAGTTGAAGAAATGATCGAAATTTGTGTACCGCAATTGAAGGAAGATGGTATGGCGGAAGAGGAAGCACGCCAAATGTTGACGTCTTTTTTACCAAGCTTAAAGAGATGGAGAAAGCATGATATACCAGAACCAGTTGTGATGAATAAAGAATTATTTCAAATTGTAGGAATTTCAGCGCGAACAAGCAATGCGAATGAAATTACCGCTCAAGCAAAAATCCCGCAATTATGGACGAACTTTTATCAACAAGATGTAATGGGACAAATAGCTAATGCAGTAAATCAAGTAACATATGGTCTGTATTCTGACTATGAAACAGATGTTAATGGAGAGTATTCCATTACACTTGGAGTGGAAGTATTAACTGCTGACGAAATTCCTGAAGGTATGGTTGTAAAAAAAGTGCCAGCCGCTAAATACTTAGTTTTTACTTCTGACAAAGGCCCATTTGAAGAAGTTGTTGTAAAAGCTTGGCAGGATGTCTGGGCTTGGTTCGCAAGCTCAGGTGTAGAGCGAACATACACAGGTGACTTTGAAATGTACGATGAACGTTGTGCCAACCCGCAAGAAGCTCAGGTCGATATTTATATTGCAATTAAATAATATAAACAAATTAAGCCTCCTATCTATGATAAATAGGAGGCTTGTTTGTTTAAAAAGGGCCCGATTTTGATATTTAGTTTGCTATCACCGTTTTTAGCATTTTATCAATGATCGGTATTATATTTGCTGTAATTTCTTTGGTTATTTCTAAAAAACGTATTTTGGTTGGGTCGGTCTAATCGCAAATGTATTAGTTTTGGTTTTTGCTTATCTATTAATATTAGCAATGGGAATTGGTGAACCATAAAACTTTGTGCTGTTGAAGTTCAAAACCTAAACATAAAAAAACAAGTCTCCAACCAATCAATTGGTAGGAGACTTGTCGTCATTTGCTGGAGGAATTACTTCTATTTCTGGCTCAATATGCACGAGTACCTGGCAGAAGGAATTTTCATCACAAACGGTTTTTTCAATCTCCTCTGTGATTCGGTGACTTTCAAAGACATTTAAGTAAGGATCAACGGTCACTGTTACGTCTATAAAATGCATATTGCCATGCGCACGGCCCTTAAAGTCTATGAGATTGATTACACCCTCAACATTGCGGATTAAAACGGATAATGTTTTGACCTCTTCAACATCAAAGGCATCTGTGAGGTTTTGAACGGCCTCCCAAAAGATTTCTACAGCTGTTTTAATAATAAGAAGTGCGACGAGTAGAGCTGTTATTGTATCGATAATGGGGAAGCCAAAAATAGCGCCAAAAATTCCGATTGCTGTACCGATACTGACAAGGGCATCTGAGCGATTATCATAGGCTGCAGCCTTAACGGCAGCACTTTTTATTTTTTGGGATAGTTCCAAATTATAGCGATACACGATATACATCACGACTGCACTGCCGATTGCCACAAAGGCTGTTAATAATGATGGTGCTGTGCCAGTTGGCTCCCATAGACTTTTTATCGAATTGATGAGTACCTGTAAGCCAACAATTAGCATAATGAATGATGCAACAAGTGAAGCAACTGTTTCAGCACGTAAATGGCCATATTGGTGATTAGAGTCAGGTGGTATTTGGGCAATGCGTAATCCAATTAATACCGCTATGGATGCGATAATATCAGTGGTATTGTTAAGTCCATCTGCTTTTAGTGCTTCTGATGTTCCGATATAGCCAATCGCTAGTTTTATTGAGCTCAGTATTATATACGTACCAATAGATAACCAGGCACCTTTTTCCCCTTGACGTAAATTTGTATAGAGCTCCATTTTGTTTCCTCCTAGCAAAACTTTCGGGCATTATAAAACGACCCCCTTCTCGTGTAAGGGAGTCGTTTTTTACGTATAGATTTATTTAATTTCAGTAGAAGCTCTTGCCAATATAGGTTGTGAGCAAACTACTAGTTTTATACCTAATCATACAAGCGTGACATGAATCATATCACGGCAAATACGATAAGCCAATTACCTATTTCAGCGGTTGTCCAAACATCCGCTGAAATAGTGGAACTCAGGCTTTGTGTAAGTTCAAAGCCTAATCTGAACCAATTATGCTGAGGCAAAATTGGTTTTTAGTCATGTACTTCATCGTTGTCATTTGATAAATCACGTTCAGGTATTTTCAGAACTTCTAAGTATAAAATATGGTGACCATCTAATTCTTTTGCGATAAATTCATAACCTTGTTCTTCAATACTGTCTCCTTCGACCGCATCAAAGCGCATTGTCATGAACCAACCACCGATTGTATCAATATCATCATCTTCTATGTCGGTACCTAGCATATCATTAACACTTTCAACTAGCATCTTCGCATCTAAAATAAAGTGATCTTCTGCAATCTCCTGAACCTCTGGAATTTCATCTTCATCGAATTCATCTTGAATTTCGCCGACAATTTCCTCAATAATATCCTCAATCGTAACTAGACCAGATGTTCCGCCATATTCATCCATTAAAATGGCCATATGAATACGTTCACGCTGTATTTTTAGTAACAATTCGTTAATTTGCGTTGTTTCCATTACGCGAATAATTGGCTGCATATAATCAATCACTAATTTATCGCCATTTGCTGGATCTTTAATGTAGGCGGTTAATAAGTGCTTCATATTGACTAAGCCGATAATATGGTCTTTGTCACCATCGATAATTGGGTAACGGGTATATTGCTCAACGCCCATTAAATCGAAAACTTCTCTAATCGTTAGTTCTTTTTCAATGCCGACGATTTCAGTACGTGGGACCATGACTTCTTTCGCAAGACGATCAGAGAACTCAAAAATACTGTTTACATATTCATATTCTGAAGTATTAATTTCTCCACCCTTTAAACTATCCGACAAAATCATACGTAACTCTTCTTCAGTATGGGCTACTTCTGATTCTGACATCATTTTCAAGCCGAAAAGGCCAGTTAAGCCACGTGCAGATCCGTTTAACAGCTTAATGATTGGATACGTAATGTTGTGGAATAAAATTAATGGGCCAGAAAGATTTAATGTTACAAATTCTGCTTTTTGGATGGCAAGTGTTTTTGGCGCCAATTCCCCTATTACAACATGCATAAAAGTTACAATTGAGAATGCAAGTATAAATGAAAGGACAGTAGTAAAATTTTCACTCAAATTTAGAAATTCAAACACTGGATTCAAGATAATCTTAAATGTAGGTTCACCAAGCCAACCTAGACCTAAAGCAGTGATCGTAATACCTAATTGACATGCAGATAAGTATTCATCTAAATCTGAAATTACACGTTTTGCATTTTTTGCTTTTTTATTCCCTTCGGCAAGCAATTGATCAATTCGTGTGGATCTTACTTTAACGATTGCAAATTCAGTTGCAACGAAAAATCCTGTCATTATTATTAGTAGGGCAAATGCCGCCAACCTTATGGTTATTTCCATTATGTCTCCGTCCAAATAATTCCTTTGCTCCCGCCCAAATGAGGGAAGGAAACAAAGTGTACACCTCCTATGATTTTAAAAATTGTTGAATGATTTAATCATAAAATATTTACTTGCAAAACACAAATATTGACAACAACTTTTTTAGTTAATTTTCAAACCGTAAATTAAAAAAATAAATAATTTCAAGCACCAAAAGATTGAAAATAAAAATTTGTTATGCTAACTTTAAATGTAGCAAAGAAGATAGTTTGTTTAGAGAAAGAAGCATTTACATCTCATATAAAACGACACGTCAAAAATCTCAAGGTGCTTACTTGCGGATTTTTTTAAATGAATTATTTTTAATAGCACAAATAAGGAGCCGTCTCATTCATATGAGGCGGCTCCTTTGTATTGTAGAAAAATAAAATAGATGGTGTCATAGTATCGCTTTTCGGCAGAACAAGGGGTTGATTTCCGTTCCGACTGGGCGCTTTGTTGTTGCTGTCGCTACGCTTTCGCACAGATAAAACAATTGTCGCTGTCGCTTCGCTTTCGCACAGAGCAAAGCTTCCTGGGGGCGTCGGGCTAACACGATGTTAGTCACGAAGGCGTTATCACAGGACGTGATGCTTTTAGCCTTCGTTCCTCTACCGCTGATCCCCAAGGAGTCGCCTAGTCTCCACTCCAATCAACCATTTTACATAAAATATATATTTTCTGGTATGTCACTATCATTTATAGTGATAAAACAAAATTCAGCAAATGTATGCGAAAAAGTAGCGGCAGCAATAACAGATGTTTTTGTAGCGAGAGCGAAGCGACACCTTAATTTCAAAATAGTTTTTCAACAAAAAAGGAGCCATTTTCATTCGTATGAGATGGCTCCTTCTGCTTTTTAATTTTTGTTGAAAGCGTAATTCAAGCACGCTTTTTCCACATCGTATAGCGTTTCTTTACCTGGTATTTCACCTGAGTAAAGTGAAATTGTAACAGGTGCTTTTTCTGCTATACCTTGTTTTGTCAAAACATAATTATTGCCCTTATATGTTAAAAACATATTTTTTGCAGGTCTTTTTCCGAAAGTACTAGTAGATGAATCGAAAAATCCTTTTAATTGACTGCAGTATTCATTGTAGAAATCACTTTTATAGCCAGAAAGGGCCTCGAATTTTTTACTATCAATAGCTTCATCCTCATTCGCTAATTCGAAAATCTTAGCCGAAAATTCAGAAAAAACTTCTTTTACTTTTGCGCGAATTAATGCTTTTGTATTATAACTGTTTAAGTCATCAGAAAGAGTGACTTTACTCATTGAAATAGCCTCCTGCATAAAAAAACCTTTAATACTTGATAACATAAATGTATAAGAAAAATAAGGGAATTTCAATATACTTAAACAATTTTAAGATAATAGCAATGCTAGAAATAGTAAGAAATAGGTATATTTATACAGTGGGAGTATGAAAAATATTACTTTTATTAGTCGTAAACATGGTACAACATAAGCTCGTGAATCATTTTTTTTACTTCCTCTTCGTTAGGAGGAATAGGTCCATTCCAATGTATAACGCCATCTTTTAAGTACTCCGCTGTATAACGTTCACGTTGATAAAAGAACGAAATGGACCAACCAGGAAGCTGGGAATTTTCAAATAAAGGCCTAAAGCTAAAATGCTGAATCATAACCAAACCCCATTTCTTTATATATGTAGTTAATATTATTCAAGGATAGTGGTCATTTTGCAACTCCAAATGTTATTCCTATCGTAAGAAGCTGATTAAAGGATATTTTGTTGATATATTTTGCTTATGTGTGTCCATTTAAACTGATTGTAGCTCACAGCGGACATTAGCACCTTCAAATCAATGAAGATGGATAAAAATAGTGAATCATCATACTTTAACAGGGGGTATTTCTTTCGTAGAAAATCATTGCTCTGCTATAATGAGTGCATTAGGCGACAAAATACGCCAATAGTGAATACAATTGAAATGAGAGGATACTAATGGATAATTTTCTAGTGACATTAATATTTATGGCCGTTATCGGTGCTGCAATCGGTGGTGTAACGAATCACCTAGCTATTAAAATGCTTTTCCGACCGCACAATGCTATATATATTAAAAATTGGCGAGTGCCTTTTACACCAGGTCTTATTCCAAAACGACGTGACGAATTAGCAAAGCAACTTGGGCTAACGGTTGTGAATTATTTATTAACACCTGAAACTTTTAGAAAGAAATTTTTCTCAAAGGATATTCAGGAAAAGGTAGAACAGCTTGTACAAACAAAGGTAGAAGAAACGATTTTTACAAATGATAAAACAATTCAGGATTGGCTATCATTAGCTGGATTTTCCGGTATGTCAGCAACAATTGAACAGAAGGTAGAAACGATTGTTGAGGGACAATTTGAATCAGTTAAGAATACACTATCAACGAAATCAATTCGTTCACTATTATCAGCCGATATTCAACATACAATTGATGCAAAGATACCAGTAGCGGTTGATCATATTTTAGAAAAGGGTGAGGATTATTTTTTATCACCCGAGGGCGAACTGACAATTAAGGCGATGATTGATGACTTCTTATCGTCAAAAGGATCACTTGGTGGAATGATTAATATGTTTTTAGGTGATTCTTCGTCGCTCATGACAAAGGTTCAGCGTGAGCTTATAAAATTTTTACAGAAACCAGGAACATCAGCATTATTAACGAAAATTTTTACGCAGGAATTGGAGAAATTAAAAGATCGTCCAGCAATGGATTTCTTACAGGATATTCGTTTTGAAGAAATATTATCGAAATTGCAAACTTACGTAAAAGAACAATTAGCAGTTGAAGAGCGCTTAAATTATCCTATTTCACATTACTGGCCAGAAGGTAATTCATGGATGAAGGAAACAGTGATTCCACAAGCCATTGAAAAAGCTTTTGTAAAAGCTGAAGAGAAATTAGAAGATGTGTTGAAACGCTTAAATTTACAAGAAATAGTACGTGAGCAGGTTGATTCTTTCCCTGTAGAGAAATTAGAGGAACTTGTACTAGGTATTTCTAAGCGTGAGTTTAAAATGATTACAGTACTTGGTGCAGTTCTTGGTGGATTGATTGGGATTGTGCAAGGGTTAATAGTTTACTTTATTTAAAAAGGAGAATTATGTTTATGATTAATATTTACAATGAAATTAATACGTTAGAGGCAACTTTTCGTAAAACACCTGAATTTGAAGTGTTAAATAAAGCTGTGACAGTGGTTAAGGAAGATGAAGAGGCATTAAATCTATTCAAAAATTTCCGTAAGGTTCAAATTGACTTACAGAAAAAGCAATTAAATGGCGAAGATATATTGGAAGATGAGCTTGTATATGCACAAAAAGCGGCACAGCTTGCACAGCAAAATGCAAAAATTTCTGCAATGCTTGAGGCAGAAATGAATGTAAGTAAGATAATTGAAGAAGTAAACCGCATTTTAATAAAACCTATTCAAGCATTGTATGAAGAATTTTAACAGCGAAGAAGAGCATCCAAACAGCGGAAAAGCATAATCTAGCGGCGAAGTTCAGCATCTAAGCAGCAGAACAACAGGTTCTAGCGTTGCAAACGAGAGCCCCGAAAAAGCAGATGCTATCATCGAGCTGATCAAACCGCTTTCTTAGGCATAAAAATACTAATAGTTGCACATATAACAAGTAAGAAGAAAACGTGTTTCCGCAAGCCGGAGCACGTTTTCAATTTATGGCTCAATATCTATTGGAGGTTATACTATGCATGTAATCATTGAATGGACCTATAAAGCGCAAAAGGGTGCTGAAACTGTTTTACGTTCAGAAGAAATGCCAGCAGCTCAAGCATTACTACTTGCAGAGGACATGGAGCGAACAGGGAGAGTAAAATCACTGCATTGTATCGATCGACAGGATACAAGTTGGTCTTTAAAGGAACTCAAGGCGTATTTAAAGGAAATTGACACAGAGCCACACAATATTACAGTCTATTTTGATGGTGGCTTTGATCGTGCAACAAATCAATCGGGGCTAGGCTGTGTGATTTATTATGAACAAAATGGCAAGCCGTATCGATTAAGACAAAATTCTTTTTCGTCAGAGCTTAAATCTAACAATGAGGCAGAATACGCAGCGCTTTATTTAGGGTTAGTTGAGCTTGAGCTATTGAATGTTCACCATTTGCCCGTTTGTTTCACTGGTGATTCCCAAGTCGTTATCAATCAATTGAGTGGGGAATGGCCAGCACTAGAAAAGAATTTATCTAGCTGGGCAGATAAAATCGACGCAAAGCTAGAGGAGCTTAGTATCCAGCCAGAGTACAAGCTGATAGCACGTAAAGAAAATTCTGA
>NZ_JBHZDH010000009.1:41676-78173 GCF_042755925.1 Lysinibacillus sp. NPDC059133
GAATTTATCTAGCTGGGCAGATAAAATCGACGCAAAGCTAGAGGAGCTTAGTATCCAGCCAGAGTACAAGCTGATAGCACGTAAAGAAAATTCTGAAGCCGACCGCCTTGCCACGCAAGCATTAAACGGCATCGATATTACAGGTTTAAAGGAAATTATAAAAGAGTGAGCATGGACCACCAGTTTTTTACTGGTGGTTTTAACTTCTTTCAGCGGGTGTCCAAACACCCGCTGAAAGAAGTTAAAGCCTCCGGTAGATGTCATGCAAATGGACTTTTATCATAAATTTTCCTGTTTTTAATGAAACTTTTACCAGTCTGAAACTACTACTACTATGAACCTAATAATAAGGAGAGATTTTATGAACATGAAAAAAATTGCACCAGTAGCAATGACAGCATTATTATTTGGAAGTGTAGTAATACCAGTCGCTTCAGCAAATGAAAATCAGACAGACGCAGAACAACAAGTACCACAAATCCAAATTGATCCTGTTCACATTTTCAACACTACCTATGGAACGGTTGAAAAAGTCAATTCAAGTGAAAACATTACATACTTCACAGTACAAGATGGCGATCAAACAAACATTTTAGAAATAACAAAGGATACACTTGTTTTCGATAATACAGGTAAGAAAGTAGAACTTAAAAAAGGGGATAAAATAGAAGCTTATACATTTGCAAACAAGCCACAAAAATTAATTTATCCACCACAATTCGATCCGGATGTTGTCATTGTTGAAACTGAGGAAGCTGGATTTGTTGAAGTTGATTACTTCTTTGAAAACTTAATGAACACTTACGATATGTTAAAATTAATCATTGGTGAAAACACGGAGCTTTTAAATACGAAGGGAGAAAAAGTTGCAGCTAAAGATTTAATAGAGAAAAATTTAGTAGTTTTCTATACAGCTTCAACAAAAAGTATCCCGGCTCAAACAACACCTTCGAAAGTAATTGTTCTTGATGACAAGTCTGAAAATCCAACAGAAAATACTGTAGAAGCGGAAATAGCACAAATAATCGCGACAGATTACTATGAAGTAGATGGAACAAAGATGGTTCCGTTGCGTTTGATTGCCGAAAAACTTGGCTATAAAGTAGAGTCAACAAGTAAAGGGGCAATTGTGTCAAAAGGTAATTTATCTTATACAATTACTCGTGGAGAAAAAATGTTTGGATATAACAAAGCATTACGCCCACTTAATGCAGCACCCGCTTTGCTAGAAGCATCTAAAACATATGTACCAGTTGAATTTGTAGAGGAATATTTAAAATAATTCCAAAACCCATATAAAGGTCACTACCTTTATATGGGTTTTTGCGCTTTTTGGAAACTCACTTAGCTGTTATTTTTAATGAAAATTTGATTTTATTCCCAAACATAATCATTATAGGAAACTTGAAAGAACTTTTATCGTCTTAATCAATGAAGAGGGTGACTTTAACAGAAGAGAGGATTTTATGTGGAAAGAAATTCAAGAAGATCTAAAAAAACGAAGCCTAAAAATAAAGTTCTAAAAATAACCTTACTAGTTATGTTAATTTTACTATTAACCGTAACTAGTTATGGAGCTTATGCGTTTGTTAAATTTAAAAATGCCTATGATAGTTCAAAGGTCGATTTAAATAGAGATGGAAATAAATCAGAGCTAAGGGAAGAGGATGTTTCATTTAAAAAAGATCCTATCTCCATTCTATTATTAGGTGTTGAAGATTACTCTAGTCAAGCGGAGAATGGTCGAGCAGACACTCAAATGGTCATTACTTTAGACCCAGATACATCTGAAATTAGCTTAATTACAGTGCCTCGAGATGCAAGAGTAAAAATAGAAAATGCAGGGGAATATACAGGTATACATAAAATCAATGCCGCTTATAGTTACGGATCAATTACAGGCTATGGGGCAATTAAACTTCAATTAGAGACAGTTGAAAAATTACTTAATATACCGATAGATAACTTTATTGCAGTAAACTTTGATGGCTTTAGAGATATTGTCGATGCTCTAGGTGGAGTAACAATAGATGTAAAAGAGGATTTTTGGGAAGATAATATTTACGATAAAAAACGGATAGAATTTCATAAAGGAGAGTCACATTTAAAGGGAGAAGAGGCACTTGCATTTGTAAGAATGAGATACAGACCTATTAATGCTTCATACTCACGCGAAGAGAGACAAAGACAATTTTTGACTGCAACAATTAATCAAGCAAAATCGACGAATACAATATTTAAAATTGGTCAAATTGCAGATATTTTAGGAGAAAACGTAGAAACAGATTTAAACCCTAAAGAAATCTACGCACTTCAAAAGCAATATTTGAATTCTAAAAACATATCTACGAAAACGATAGAAATAAAAGGAGAAGATCAGTATATCGACAAAGTATCTTACTTTATGCCTGATATGGAAAGCTTGGAGAAAGTAAGCACGGAATTAAGAAAAATTCTTAAACTAAAAGAAGAGAATTTCAAAACAAACGCGGTTATCGAAAGATAAAAAAATAAGAATCCATTTTGATAAATTTTTTCAAAATGGATTTTTTGAATTATTAAACTGAATGTTCTGTTATTAATTGTAGCTTTGCTTAACGTTATAAAAATTTGTTAAACTATTGGTGCTGTAATTTTTGAGAGAAAAGAGCGAAGACAATGAAAATTATTCACATAGATCAAAAATATCCTGAGGATTGGATTCGCGTATTAAATCATATTGCGAATTTATTTTTTGAGGATTCCAAGCTAAAAGTAGAGTCTGAAGGAACAAATATGGCAGTGTCATTCGAATATAACGTTGGGGATGATTCTTCAATTTCTACAAAAGCTGTGCTTGAGGTAGATGGTAAGCGTTATACGAATGATTACCGTATTCAATACGAATCTGGGGCTGAAGGACGTGAGCTAAATATTCGTATGAAGCGTGCTTTGTCACACGTGTTTTTAGATGTGTTGGAGCAACATACGGGAATGCAACAGCAATGGGGAATTTTAACAGGTGTGCGTCCGACTAAGCTTTACCATAAATTTCGAATGGCCGGGAAGAGCGAGGAAGAAATTGCTGATATCCTTATTCGTGATTTCCGTCTGTCAGAAGAAAAGGTAGCGCTACTAAAAGAAATAGTTGCTCGTCAGTTAGTGACGATTCCTGATATAGATGAAATCGGTAAAGAAATAAGTATTTATATTGGCATTCCTTTTTGCCCGACTAAATGTGCCTATTGTACTTTCCCAGCGTATGCGATTGGCAGCAATCGCAAGCAAGGGCGAGTTGCAACATTTTTAGATGGGTTGCATATTGAATTACGTGAAATGGGGAAATGGCTGAAGGAAAATAATATGAAAATCACGTCCATTTATTGGGGTGGTGGTACACCGACATCTATCGAGGCACATGAAATGGATGCATTGTATCAGACGATGCATGATTCCTTCCCACATCCTGAAACAATCCGTGAAGTAACTGTCGAAGCGGGCAGACCTGATACGATTACACCTGAAAAACTAGAAGTATTAAAAAAATGGGGCATTGATCGAATAAGTGTTAATCCACAATCGTATACAGATGAAACACTTAAAGCAATTGGTCGTCATCATACGGTACAGGAAACAATTGATAAGTTTTGGTTAGCGCGTGAATCAGGCATGAATAATATTAACATGGATTTAATTATTGGTTTACCGAATGAAGGAATTGAGGAGTTCCAGAATTCATTAGATGAATCTGCAAAAATGCAGCCAGAATCGCTAACAGTACACACATTATCATTTAAACGTGCATCAGAAATGACACGTAATAAGGATAAGTACAAGGTAGCAGACCGTGATACGGTTGCACAAATGATGCATATGGCACAAGTATGGACGAAGGAAAATGAGTATGTACCGTACTATTTATATCGTCAAAAAAATATTTTAGGTAATTTAGAAAATGTCGGCTACAGTAAAGCTGGCGAAGAGAGCATCTATAATATCCTCATCATGGAAGAAGTACAGACTATTTTAGGGATTGGCTGTGGAGCTTCCTCTAAATTCGTTCATCCTGAGACAGGGAAGATTACGCAGTTCCATAATCCAAAGGATCCTGCTGCCTACATCATGACGTTTGAAGAGGCAATCGGTAAAAAAATTGAGTTTTTAGATGAATTATATAAGGTATAAACAAGATGGCAATCTGACGTGATGTTCAGATTGCCTCTTTTATTCCGATAAATCAGCATAATGTTCCGATAAAATTAGAAAACATTCCGATAAAACCAGAAAACATTCCGATAAATCCACAAAGTGTTCCGATAAAACTAAAAAACATTCCGATAAAAGCTCAGGAATGTTTTTAGTCTGAATTATAATGATGATAAGCACCTAACTTAAATGAGTGGAGGTATTACATGAAAGTCGTTATTAGTCCAGATTCCTATAAGGGGACTTTGTCGGCCATCGAAGTAGCTAGTGCAATGCAGGCAGGGATCTTGGATGTTGATCAATCAATTGAAACAATCCTTTTACCAGTTGCAGACGGGGGTGAAGGTACACTAGAATCACTAGTTACTTCAACAAATGGTCACTATATGTCACACCATGTGCTGGATCCATTGGGGAGAGAAATCGAAGCGAGATATGGTGTGCTTGGTGATAATGAAACATGTGTGATTGAAATGGCTCAGGCTTCCGGAATTATGCTGATACAGGATGAAGAAAAAAATCCCGAACTTGCATCGACGTATGGAACGGGACAGCTAATCAAGGCTGCTCTTGATAAAGGCTTTAGAAAATTTATTATCGGAATCGGTGGTAGTGCTACAAATGATGTTGGTATTGGCATGTTAAAGGCACTTGGACTGCAATTGAAAAAAGAAGACGGCACTTTAATTGCTGATGGGGTGTCGGCCTTATTAGATTTAACTTTAATTGATACTAGTCAGCTAGATCCCCGATTGGCTGAAGCAACATTTAATATTGCATGTGATGTTGATAATCCATTGATTGGAGAGCGTGGGGCAACAGCTATTTTTGGACCTCAAAAAGGTGTAAAAGAACATCAAATTACTTATTTTGATAGCTGCTTAAAGCAATTTGCAGACATTGTTGAAATGCAAATTGGCATTCGACTGCACGACTACAAAGGGGCAGGCGCAGCAGGTGGAATGGGAGGTGCATTAATAGCTTTTTTAAACGGCAGTTTTCATGCAGGTATTGAGATTGTAATGAATGCAGTACAGTTAAAAAAGCATTTAGAAGGTGCCGAGTTTGTTATGACAGGTGAAGGACAATCAGATCGCCAAACATTACATGGGAAAGCGCCAATAGGGGTAGCGAAGACTGCAACATTAGCGAATGTACACGCTGTGTTATTGTCGGGGACAATAGAAGAAAATGATAAACCTGCATTACTTAAATATTTTACTGTTGTTGAATCATTAGTAGATGAAAATATTAGTATTCAGCAGGCAATGCAGGAACCTTATTATTTTATTCGCATGAAAACAAAGGAAATGTTTAGGAATTATATACAAAATGGATGAAAAAATTAAGTCTGTCACTAAGAGTTAGGGATGACATTAGCAATTTAAATAAGTTGATTGGAGTGGAGACTGGGCGACTCCTTGGGGATTAGCGTCACAGATGAGACCCTGGAGCGAGCAAAGCGAGTGAAGCGGCTCAGCGGACGCCCCCAGGAAAGCGCCCAGTCGGAACGGAAATCAACCCCATGTGATGGATTTTAGTTTAATTGAAAAAGGGAGTATATCATCTCTTTTTTGTATAATAGAAAAATAGAAAGGAAGTTAGTAAATGAAAAAGTTAATAGTAGTGCTTCTTTGTATTTTTTTATTAGCAGGCTGTACGGAGACATTAAATACGGAGAAAGTATCCGTCACTGCAGGACATGAAATGCGCGTACATTTTATTGATGTAGGACAAGGAGATTCGATTTTTATTGAATCGCCAAACGGTAAAACAATGCTTGTTGATGGAGGCGTTAAAGGAGCTGGTCAAAAGGTTGTTTCATATTTGAAGGAGCTCGGTGTGAACAAGCTTGATATAGTGGTCGCAACCCATCCTGATGCAGACCATATTGGTGGTTTAATTCCTGTGTTAAATTCGATAGATATTGGACAATTTTATGATTCAGGGAAGGTACATACATCTCAAACTTTTGAAGAGATGCTGACACTTATTGATACGAAGAATATTTCTTATAATGTTCCAAAAACAGGCGATCGTATAGCGTTTGATGATGATATTAATGTGAAGGTTTTAAACGCCAATGAAAATGCAACAGATAATAATGATGCCTCCATTGTCTTAAAACTTGCTTATGGTAATGTATCATTTTTATTAACAGCCGACGCGGGAATGGCGTTAGAAAAAGAGATGATGCAGGACGATGTGAAAGCAACGATCTTAAAAGCAGGTCATCATGGCTCCAACACGAGTAGCTCTGCGGAGTTCATTCAGAAAGTACATCCTGAAGTGACAATTTTAAGCTATGGAGAGGGCAATAAGTACGGTCATCCTCATGCTGAAGTAGTTGAGCGATTACAAGCAATTGGCAGTGAAATTTACTCTACTGCAGAAGCGGGAACTGTTATCGTATCAACAAATGGGGTAGACTATGAAGTGAATTCGAAGGAATGGTCTCCACCAAGTGTCTCAACACCACAGACAAGTGCCTCAGCACCAGCAACAACTAGTGCAAGTATTGAAATTGTTAGTAAGGATTTAATAGAAGAAATTGTAGGTATTAAAAATAATGGTAATGAAGCAGTGTCCTTAAAGGATTGGCAGCTTATATCAATTGAAGGGCATCAAGTTTTTAATTTTCCAAATGTGACATTACAGCCAGGGAAAACGATGTATGTCACAAGTGGCTCAAATGCACGAGAAGGTCAAAATTATTTAAAGTGGACAAAGAAACAGATTTGGCTGAATGATGGGGATGCTGCACAATTACGTAATGCGAAAGGGGATATCGTTAGTGAACTCGACTAAATACACCTTAGACCGTATTGAAGATGGATATGCAGTTTTTTTGAAGTACCCAGAGGAAGAGGAACAGCTAATCATTTTACAATCAGCTATGAATAAACCAGTACAGGTTGGCGATCGTGTGCTAATTGAAGAAATGGACGGCATCTACCAAATTGAAATTTTAAAAGAAGAGACCGAACAGAAAAAGGAAGAAATACAAAGCTTAATGGATAGATTGCGTAGGAAAAATCAATAGTTATAGAATGAAGAGTAGGCTAGGATTAGGCTAATCACTAAAAGTGGCGGATGGCATTTGTTAAAATGGATACCATGTAATATGTTGATTGGAGTGGAGGCTAGGCGACTCCTTGGGGATCAGCGTCACAGATGAGACTCTGGAGCGAGCACATAGGGGAACGAAGGCTAAATGCATCACGTCCTGTGATAACGCCTTCGTGACCAACATCGTGTTGGCCCAAGCGGCTCATCGGACGCCCCCAGGAAGCTCTGCTCTGCGCGAAAGCGAAGCGTCAGCGGCAAAGCGCCCAGCCGCAATGGAAATCAACCACACGTTATGGTGATGACCTAAATTTTACTGGTCAACTCGAGCACGAAAATGCCTAAAACGCTATGCTAAATATTTTGAATATATGCTAAAATAATTATACTAATAGGAAGCTAGGAGCTGACACGATGTCAATTAACACAATTATTTTTGATTTAGATGATACGCTATTATGGGATAAAAAATCCGTCAAAACGGCATTTGAAAAAACGTGTGAATATGCAGCAACAATACATAATGTAAATCCGGATGAGCTAGAGGAATCGGTGCGTAAAGAAGCACGTGCACTTTACGAAGGTTATGAAACATATGATTATACGGTGTTAATCGGTATTAACCCATTCGAAGGACTTTGGGGAACATTTGATGATCCAACAGAATATTTCCAAAAACTGAAAAATATCGTACCAGGCTATCGTACAGAAGCATGGACAAAAGGCTTAGTAGCTCTTGGCATTGATGATACACAACTAGGGGCGGAGCTAGGGGAGCGCTTTGTAGCAGAGCGTAAAGTGTCTCCATTCTTATATGAAGATACTTTTGATGTGCTAGATAAGCTGAAAGGAAAGTATCAACTCGTATTACTGACAAATGGAGCACCAAGTTTACAAAATTTAAAGCTGGAAATTACACCAGAAATCGCGCCATATTTTGACCATATTATTATCTCTGGGGACTTTGGTAAAGGGAAACCAGATGCCTCTATTTTCGAGTATGTCATGGAGAAAGCAGGTATTACAGCAGAGGATGCGGTAATGGTTGGAGATAACTTAAATACTGATATTTTAGGCTCATCCCGTGTTGGTATGCGCAACGTTTGGATCAATCGTGAAAACAATGCACCAAATGGCGTTGTTACGCCAACATATGAGGTTGATTCTTTAACTGCATTATTAGAACTTGTAAATAAGCTATAAGCAAAAATGTACGAATTTGGGTGTAACCATCAACAAAGGTTGATTTTCAGAGTTGACGATTTCTGCGGGGCTTTTAGCGCAAGCTCATCCTGCAGAAGTCGCCACTCTCTGTGAAAAACCAACGGCTCCTTATCATTGGAGCATTCGATGAAGAGTATTGTTCAACCTTAAATAAAGTTTAATCAAATTAACCCTATGGATCTTAAAAAAGAGCAAATAGAAAAAGCGTATTTTGAAAAAAAGGTTGTTCAAAATACGCTTTTTCTAGATTCAATTGAATTAAAATCCTTGCGCCATTAAAACGCCCGATTGAGTAATACCTCAAAATTTTTACTGAATGTCAACTTCTTATCTTGTACTTAATTATTCACATAAAAACAAGCATGATTTCTCAAATCTGTTAACATCACTTGATACGAAATACCAGTGATTATCTATTTTCTTGTAATCACTATAATAATCAAACTCTTTAGCAGTCGGAAATTCACCTGTGGATGAAAAAATAAATCCTTCCTGTAAACCTTGCATGTCTAAAAAGGGTTGGTCAGCCGATTGAAAATAGACAAAAAAATGATCTTTCGAATGCATACCTACTCTGATCGTCTCAGATTTAACCGCATCTATATATTGCGGAGGAGTGTAATACCAGAAAAAACCTTTATTTCCGTATCTATTTGCCTCTTTTTTTATTTCCCCATTGACTAACATGCGAATGATTTCTTCTCGATCATCTTTATAAAAATAAAAATTCACTTCTGTTCTAATCAATGGTGGCAATATAATCACTATGAGTAGTGTTATTAATTGAATAATAATTGGAACCCATTTCTTTTGAAATAAATAAATGATTGAATAAATAAAGATGACCGTAAATGACCCATATGTTATTAATGCCAACTTAGAAGATTCATTCCCGATAAGCTTAAACACTGTATAAAACAATAATAAAATACTACTTCCTATTGCAAAGAAGATTATATGTTTTTTCATATTTGTTACTCTCCTAAAACAATATAAACTTTTAAAAGCAACCAATGGTTTCAAATTCATTGCTTCAAATTACTTTCTTATTTTAACATATCCTGTTTTCCTAACATTTCGCACAGACAAAACCATGTTGTTGCTGTCGCTCCGCTTTCGCTGCTTATCGGACGCCCCTAGGAAAGCGCCCAGTCGGAACGGAAATCAACCCTACGTTTTGGTGATGAGCTCAAAAAATAAAAAAGCAGAGAGCAAATACTCTCTGCTTATAAAGCAATATATTATAGGTTAATCGCTTTTACTTCATCAATATTTTCAAGCTGTGCAACGAATGTTAGATCTTCTTCTGTTACCGTATTGTCGATTGTTAGCATCATGACAGCTGTACCGCCAACTTGTGCACGACCAACTTGCATTGTTGCGATGTTAATATCTTTTTCTGCTAGCTTTGTTGCTACGCGGCCGATCGCACCTGGTTTGTCAGTATTTTTAATGTAAAGAAGGTGACCTTGTGGAATAACGTCAACAACGTAATCTTCTACTTTAACAATACGTGCACCTAAACCATTTAATAATGTACCAGCAACTGTGTGTGTTTCGTTAACTGTTTTAATTTCAATCGTAATTAAGCTAGTGAAGCCTTTAGCAGTTGTTGTTTTATGCTCATTTATTTTCATGCCGATACGTTCAGAGAGGTAACGAGCATTTACGTCATTCACATGATTACCGTGGTTTTTAGATAACAAGCCTTTTAACGCGTTTGACGTTAATGGACGAACATCATAATTTGCTACTTCACCAGCATAAGATAAGTTGATTTCTTTCACAGGCTCAGTTGTTAGTTGAGATAAGAATGAACCAAGTTTTTCAGCTAATTCAAAGAAAGGCTCAACTTGTGCAAGCAACTCTTTTGGAATAGATGGCATGTTCACTGGGTTAGTTACAGTACCTGTTTTATAGAATTTAATAATGTCGTTTGAAACGTCTACCGCTACAGATTCCTGCGCTTCAATTGTAGATGCACCTAAGTGAGGTGTTGCGATTACTTGCGGTAAAGTAAGTAGTTTATGATCTGTTGCTGGCTCAGATACGAAAACGTCAAGAGCAGCACCCGCTACTTTACCTTCTATGATTGCATCATATAAATCATCTTCATTGATAATACCGCCACGTGCACAGTTAATGATACGCACGCCATCTTTCATCATAGCGAATTTTTCTTTGTTAATAAGGTTGCGTGTCTCAGGAAGAAGTGGTGTGTGTACGGTAATGAAATCTGCAGCTGCACAAATTTCTTCAACTGTTGATTTTGTTACCCCTAACTCTTTAGCACGTTCATCTGTTAGGAATGGATCGTATGCCATAACATTCATGCGTTGACCTTTAGCACGATATGCAACTTCAACACCGATACGACCGAAACCTACAACACCTAAAGTTTTATTTTTAAGCTCAACACCAACATAAGATTTACGATCCCATTTACCATTTTTAAGTGTATTGAATGCTTGTGGGATGTGACGAGCAAGTGAAGTCATCATGGCAATAGTGTGCTCAGCAGCAGAGTTCGTGTTACCGTCTGGTGCATTTACAACGATAATACCATGTTCAGTTGCAGCAGTTAGATCAATGTTGTCTACACCTACTCCAGCACGTCCGATAAGTTTTAAGTTTTTAGCCGCTTCAATTACTTCACGAGTTACTGTTGTTTGAGAACGTACTAGTAAAACATCTACATCCGCAATTTTTGCGATTAATTCTTCTGGTGCAAGACCAGTATCAACAATGATATTTAAGTCTAAATCTTGTTCTTGGCGTAGAGGGAAAATACCATCTTCACTTAGTGGGTCAGCGATAAATACGTTAATTGTTTTTGTTGCAGTAGTCATTTGTAATTAGCTCCTTTTAATTAAAAAATGTTAGTGTTCTTTATATACGAAACAGTCTGAATTTTGTAAAGATAGCACATCTTACAGCATACAAACAATCTCCTTTCTAAAAATGAGAAAAATATCAATTTCGCCTTGGCCTAATTGTTGCTGTCGCTTCGCTATCGCACAGAAAACATTTGTTGCTGTCGCTTCGCTTTCGCACAGAAAACATTGCGTCCGGATTTTGTAAGTGTTACAAAATGAAGATAAAAAAAGCCTTTCACGCCTTACAAACACAGATATTGTGTTGTAAGGGGCGAAAGGCATAATAAACATTGGTTCGCGGTACCACCCTTAATCACTGCTTAAAAAATTTCTAGCAGTCTTAGCTATATGCGTAACGTGCATGTGACGGATAAGCTTACTTTGGAGATGTTCGGCTTATCTATTCAGGAGTGGAACTATTATCGTAGAAATCACTGATTTACACCAACCATCAGCTCTCTTTGGATTTTCTTGCGACTAGCGTGTCTCCGTCGTTATATTTTCGTGTAATTAAATTTGTTAACATCATAATCCTTATTGTTCACCTTTGTCAATAATATTTCTGAAAAAGATTAAAATTCATGACTTTATAAGTCTGTGAAACAACTAAATACGAACGTTTATTTATTTAATATTATTAATTGTTCGTGTTTTAAGGGAGGACAATGAAAGCGCTACCGATATATGTTAAGTCAGATTACATGGGCGTTTAACAAATATTCGAGGTCGAAAATTATACGATGGTAACTTTCTTGGTTTAGTGGAGGAAAGCGAACATTTTTTTCTTGTCACATTTTTGTCAAAATTACGATGTGTAGAAGGTAAACTGTCAAGTAGAGAAGAATGTAAGTAAGGGAAGATTGATTTTTAGGGGGTGTAGAATGATGTATGATGTAGCAATTGTCGGTGCAGGACTGGCAGGGTTAGTAGCTGCCTGTGAGTTAGCGGATGCAAAGAAAAAAATTCTATTAGTAGATCAAGAACCTGAAAATTCAATGGGGGGACAGGCATTTTGGTCCTTTGGGGGTATTTTTTTAGTGAATTCACCCGAGCAAAGAAGACTTGGTATTAAGGATAGTAAAGAGCTTGCATGGCAAGATTGGCAAGGAACGGCTGGTTTCGATCGCTTGGAGGATGAAGATTCGTGGGCGTATAAATGGGCCAAAGCTTATGTAGAATTTGCAACTGGTGAAAAATATAGTTGGTTAAAGTCTCTGGGTATTAAGTTTTTCCCTGTCGTCGGTTGGGCAGAACGTGGTGGATCATTAGCAGGTGGCCACGGAAATTCGGTTCCTAGATTTCATATTGTTTGGGGCACTGGACCAGGCATTGTAAAGCCTTTTGCTGAAAAAGTGAAAAAGGCCATAAAGGATGGATATATAGATTTTAAACCAAGACATCGTGTAGATGAGTTTATTCAACAAGATGGAAGGATTACAGGGATTAGTGGAACAGTGTTGGCTGAAAGCTATGCAATTCGCGGCGAAAAAAGCTCTAGGTTAGGTATTGGCGAATTTTCTTATGAAGCGGGAGCGGTTATTGTGGCGAGCGGTGGGATAGGGGCAAATTTTGATTTAATCAGAAAAAATTGGCCTGCTCGACTTGGTACACCACCCAAAAATATGGTCAGTGGTGTACCTGCTTATGTAGATGGCAGAATGTTAGAAATTACTGAGCATGCGGGGGGACGTATCGTTAATCGAGACCGTATGTGGCATTATACAGAAGGCTTGAAAAATTGGGACCCTATTTGGCCAAATCACGGAATTCGAATTTTGCCGGGCCCTTCATCTTTATGGTTTGATGCGGAAGGCAATCGATTTGGAGCACCAAATTTTCCGGGTTTTGATACGTTAAGCACATTAGAGGCAATTCAAAAAACTGGCTATGATTACTCGTGGTTTATTTTAACGGAAAAAATTATTGAAAAAGAATTTGCATTATCGGGTTCTGAGCAAAATCCTGATTTAACAAATAAAAGTATTACGGATGTTCTGAAACGTGTTTTACCAGGACCACCAGCTCCAATTCAGGCATTTAAAAATTATGGTGAGGATTTTGTTATTGCTAATGATTTAAAGGAGTTAGTTGAAGGGATGAACAAGTTGGCTGGCAATGATCTTCTTGATTTTATCAAAATAAAAGAGCAAATTTTAGCAAGGGATCGTGAAATGGACAATAAATTTACAAAGGACTTACAGGTTAATGCTATTCATGGCGCAAGAAACTATGTAGGTGATAAATTTGTGCGCGTTGCGAAGCCCCATAAAATTTTAGATCCAAACAATTGGCCACTTATTGCGGTCCGCTTAAATATTTTAACGCGTAAAACATTAGGAGGCTTACAGACAAATTTGAATGGTGCTGTGTTAGGAACGGATGGTCAACCTGTACCGGGTTTATTTGCAGCTGGGGAAGTTAGTGGTTTTGGTGGTGGCGGTGTACATGGTTACCGTGCTTTAGAAGGGACATTTGTTGGAGGTTGTTTATTTAGTGGCCGACAGGTAGGGCGTTACTTGGCAAAAGGGGAATGAAGAAAAATTAAATGAGATTTAGAAAGCCGTAGAGAGAGAGAGGGAAATGCTCGGGTGCCGTGGGAAATCGCTCGGGTGAGCCTAGAAAGTGATCGGGTCCCATGGGAAATCGCTCAGGTAAGCCGAGAAAGTGATCGGGTCCCCTAGAAAATCGCTCGTGTACCAAAAATATCTGCTCAGGTAAACGCGCAATCACTCACCCTTTACAGGCAAGGAAGATTAACTCAAAAAAATATGAAAGAGCATCACCACAAATGGATGATGCTCTTTTTTCTTATAAAGAAGAACTTTGAACTTGAGCGATTTTGACGATTTGTTCCTCAATCTGCTCTTTTGTCCAACCATTTTCTTCAACGAAGAAGTTACGTTTTGCGCGGCGGCATTCGTCAGAACAGCTACGCATATAAAAGGCCTCATGCTTTTCCTCGCAAAGCATTAACTTATGGCATTCAGGGTTTGCGCAGTTTGTATAACGTTCTGTCGGTTCACCAGTGAAGAAATCCTTGCCAACAATCACATGCTCAACCTGATTAATAGGTACACTTCGACGACGATCAAAGACAAACATTTGTCCATCCCATAGTTGACCTTTTACCTCAGGGTCTTTAGCATACGTGGCAATTCCACCATGTAATTGACCAACACTTTCTCCATAGCCTTCACGTTTTAACCAGCCAGAGAATTTTTCGCAGCGGATACCACCTGTGCAGTAAGTTAAAACTTTCTTGCCAGCAAAATCTTCTTTATGGTCCTCCATCCAATCTGGTAGGTCACGGAAGCTTTCAATATCTGGACGAATAGCGCCGTGGAAATGTCCAAGGTCATATTCATAATCATTACGTGCATCAATAACTACCGTATTGTCCTCCTGCATACGTTCCATAAATTCCTTTGGCGATAAATAATCTCCTGTTATTTCTAAAGGATTAATATCATCTTCTAAACCAAGGTGAACAATTTCTCGACGAGGGCGCACATGCATTTTTTTAAAGGTATGCCCTTCGGCTTCGTCTATTTTCCACATAATGTCGCTAAAACGAGGGTCTGCCTTCATATGATTCATGTAAGCATCAGCTTGCTCGACTGTACCTGAAACCGTGCCATTAATGCCCTCATATCCAACTAAAATACGACCAAGAAGCCCGATTTCTTTACAAAGTGCTAAATGTTCCTCTGCGAATGCCACAGGGTCTTCAATAGCTATATATTTATAATAAAGTAATACACGATAGTCTTTCTGTGTCACAATCATTAACCACCTTTAAATCAATATTCGTCATTAAATATAGCATATCAAGTGCAATTTTGCGTAGGATAGAAGGAGTTTTCTAAAAAAACACGAATAGTACATAGTGAATGACTATTCATATTTGGGGGTGTTGGGATGGAATTTTCAACAATTACATTAGAAAAATTAGAACGCCGTGCAACATTAACATTAAATCGACCACATGCCATGAATGCTATGGACGATGTAATGATGCGTGAACTAGCAGAATGTTTTGAGGCACTACAGCAAGAACAAGAAATACAAATTCTCGTTATTCGCGGGGAAGGAAAAGTTTTTTCCGCAGGTGGCGATATTAAAGCGATGCTAGATCCAAATAAGCCACTAAATATTAATGAGGCAATGGTTTATTTATCACGTATTGTTAAAGCGTATTACCAGCTACCGATGATCGTCATTGCAGCAGTTCATGGAGCATCAGCTGGATTAGGCTTTAGTCTAGCGTTAGGGGCAGACATAGTTGTGGCATGTGAAAATAGTAAGCTGGCTATGAATTTCATAGGTATAGGGCTCATCCCTGATGGTGGCGGTCATTTCTTTATGAAGGAACGTGTGGGTACTGTCAAAGCGAAACAAATGATTTGGGAAGGTAAAGTATTAACTGCATCGGAAGCTCATGATGAAGGGTTAATTGACTACGTTGCACCAGATGGGACTGTTTTTGCGATTACTGACCAACTAATTGGAAAAATGCTTGCTTCTCCAATTGCATCAATGATTACGACTAAAAAAATTCTACATGCTCAAAATTTACCTCAATTAGAGAGTATTTTATCGATGGAAGCAGCGGGGCAAGCAGCGATGCGTAAAACGGCCGATCATTTAGAGGGAATCCATGCGTTTGTAGAGAAAAGAGCACCTGCCTTTGTAGGAAAATAAAATTAAATAAAATTAACTACTTATTTCAGTGGGCGTCAAAACACCCGCTGAAAGAAAAGGAAAGAAAAAAGGCGCGTAGAAAAGTATACTACGTGCCTTTTACTAGCCATTTTTAGACATGAAATAAGATTAATTTACCCGAAGAGTTAACAAGGCGATGAGTTTTGTTGGCAACACCTTTTTCTTCAATCTGCTGTAGACCGCTGATTTTTGCAGTCTCATCGTTTTCGAAAGTCCATGTTTCATCAAACAACGTTTCCCCAGTTTTTTCAAAAGCCGTAAAGCGATAATTCTCCATACAAACCCCACCCTTTACTTAAATATATATCCATTATACATAGAAGATTTATAAACTTCACGGTAAAACTAGCTAAAATTTCGATAAATTATGAAAGTTGTGGAAAATTTGAGGCAATACTATTAATGAACATTCTTTGAATACATTTCTCAACTAACGTGAAATATGATAAAATAGAACAAATATTCGGTTTCGGCATGATTCACGAATGTCTCATTATAGAAATGAGACAAATAGCAGTTAGTAAATTATTGAAGTAGCAATTCCAATGTACTGAATTAATTAATTACTGCATTGTGAGTGATGAAAGAATAACGACAAGGTATAGATTATTTATTACTTGAGGTGATTGGATGGCAGCAATTCGTTTTTTCCATATGGCAGATTTACATTTAGATAGTCCATTTAAGGGCTTATTTGGTTTACCCGAACAAAATTTCAAAAAGATTCGAACAAGTACTTTCGAAGCTTTTGATAAAATTATTCTGAAGGCTATTCAGGAGAAGCCTGATTTTTTACTGATTGTTGGTGATATATATGATGGTGAAAATCGAAGCTTACAGGCACAAAGACGATTTCAAGAGGCTATGGAAAAACTCTTTCAGCATAATATCCCTGTCATTTTAAGCTATGGTAACCATGATCACTTAAATGGTGCTTGGACACGCTTTGCTTTACCAAGCAATGTTTATGAGTTACCAGCTGAAACTAGTGTTGTGCAATTAAACATACGTGGTCAGCAAGTCAATATTTATGGCTTCAGCTATAGTGACCGTCATATAACGAAATCAATGATTGATAGTTATCCTGTTGCACAGGACCAGCATGTTATTCATATTGGTATGCTTCACGGTAGTGAGGCTAGCGATACTTCACATGCTGTTTATGCTCCTTTCACAAAAGATCAACTTCTTGAAAAAAACTATCATTATTGGGCTTTAGGGCATATTCATAAACGACAATTTTTACATCAAAATCCACCGATTGTTTATCCAGGCAATATTCAAAGTCGACATCGGAAAGAGCAGGGAATAAAGGGCTTCTATGACGTAACTCTGACACAAACCTCCACTGATTTGGAATTTGTACCGACATCTGCTGTTGTTTATAACACGGTAGAGGTGGATTGTACGGATGTGTTTCATGCAAATGAACTACTAAAAAAATGTGAGGAAGCACTGATGCTTAATCGTCAAGAGTATGGGGCATCTGTTGTTGAACTCCATTTGAAAAATATAGATGAACAATCACAATCTTTATTTGAACATGCTACAGTTGATGCATGGCTAGAAACTATTCGAGAAGCCGAGGATGGAATTGAACCGATGTGCTGGGTCCAAAAGCTCGTGTTACATCAATCGTCAGTATTGTATGAGCATACTGCTGTGACTGAATCGGTGATGAATCTAATGGAGCAATGGGATATTTCTGAATGGAAGGATATTTTAAAGGAACTGTACCAACATGCTGGTGGTGCAAGGCTGATTGAACCTTTAACAGAGCAGGATATTAAAAATTTAATGCACAACGCACAAGAATTATTAGCAGAAGAAATTCAAAGGGCGTGATTAACATGCTAACGATACAAAAAATCCAGATTTATGGCTTTGGCAAGCATGAAAACATCACCATTACTTTACGTGAGGGTGTCACTATTTTTTATGGTTTGAATGAAGCGGGTAAAACGACCATTCAACAGTTTATTTTACAAATGCTTTTTGGATTTCCTACGAGGCAGCAGGCACAACGTAAATATGAGCCGAAAGTATCGACTAAATTCGGTGGTCAGCTGACGATTTGGCATCCAACGTATGGACAATGCACGATCGAACGTATGAAAGGAAAGGCGTCTGGAGATGTCACAGTTTATCTAGAAGACGGAACAATGGGGCATGAGGAGCTTTTAGCAAAACTATTATATGGTTATTCAAAAGCTTCCTTTGAGTCCATTTTCTCCTTTTCATTACATGAACTACAGGGCATTGAAAAAATGTCAGAGGAAGAGCTAACACATTTGTTACTTGCCTCTGGGACAACAGGAATCCAACAGCTATCATCTTTAGAAAAGAAATTGGACAAAGATGCTAGTGAGCTTTTTAAAAAAGCAGGCAAAGTGCCACTCATTAATCAAAAAATAGAGCATTTAAAAAGACTAGAACGCACAATTAAACAAGAGCAAGGTAATATTCAGACCTTCGAGGATAAATTATTACAATTACAGCAGCTCGATCAAAAGCTAGAGGGGTTATATAGTCAGCAAAAAACACAGCAACAAAATTGGCAGCAGTTCACAATTCTTAAACAAGCTATGCCACTTCTAAAACAGCAAAAAGCTTTCGAACAGACGCAAAAAAGCTATGAACATGTGCAGTTTCCTCCAGAAGGGATCCGACGTTATGAGCAATTAAAGGATCGACTTATGCATGAAACACTACAAATGGAGCAACTGAAGGAGCAGTATCAGGGACTACAACAGAAGCTACAATTATCATTGGACGAGCAAGCTATTACTGAAATGTCTCGTCTTGTGAACAAGGAAGCAACATGGAATCAGTTAGTTGTAAAGGAACAGAACTTAATGGATGAGCTGTATTTAATCGAGCAAGAAATAGAAGCTCAGTTCCGTTTATTAGGTGTTCAGGACAAAACAGCGCAGGATATTTTGCTTGAAGAAACCGTATCATTACAGCAAGAGGAACAGTTTCAACAACAGTTAAGCCTATTAGAAGAAGCAGAAGAAGAGCTGAAATTTCATTTGCGTTCGTTGGAGCAACTACATGCAGAATTAGATACAATTGCTCAACTGAAACAACAGCTTCAACAGGAGTCATTAACTGCGGAGGAAGAACATATTTTAGCACAGTGGCCACAGCGTAAGCGAAAGCTTGAACAATTGCGTTATGGAAGGTCACAACGCTCGAAACAACAACAACCAAGTGTTTTTATATTTATTGTATTAGCCATAAGTATACTTTCATGTATCTATGGTGTGATGGAAAAAAATATGGCGGTTATCGTTGTAGGAGCGGTTATGTCACTCATCATTATTTTATATTTAAAATTTGCTAGACAAGCTCATGAAGCGCCGAGTAAACAACAGAGTCAGCAAATACGGGAGTTAGAGCAGGAGGAAAATATGGCTCAAGACATCCTGCTAAAAAAACAAAAACTTGAGGATCGCTTGTTACATGCAAATGAGCAACAGCAAGAAAAAGAACGTCAATATGTGAAACTTGAATATAAAATTCAACGGGCTGAGCAGGTAAGTGAAAAGGCCACTCAGTCGCTTCACCATTTTTTAGGGCGCTATCGGCTAGAGGGAAATATACCAAAAACATTGTTACCAGAGCTGTTTATGCGCATTCGTGGTGCTCAAGAGTTGGCAGCAAAAAAGAAGAGTACATTTACGCTTCAACAAACGGTACAAGCGGAGAAAACTGAGTTACTAGAACAGGTACAGCGAGTCTTAAAAACTGAGTATAGTGAGCAAGAAATCTTTATGCATTTACGTACTACATTCCTTACTTTACAGCAGGAGCAACAGCTATCCCAACAAGTAAAAGAGCAGTTGACTAGCCTTCAGACCAAAATGCAAGGAGTGCAATCACATATAGACAGCTATGAGGCTGAAATTACTCAGTTATTTAAAGCTGCGAATGTTCAATCAGAGAAGGGGTATTATGAAACTCATGAACAATTTGAACAACAACAAAAAATGAAAAAAGAACTTCAAGCCATTCAGAGTCAGCTAGCCTCGCTGAATGTAGACAACAAACAGTCGTTGCTAGAAGAGGAACAGCTAAATGAAAAACTGCTTACTTTAGAAGAAGAGCGAGACACAATGCAGGTAGCGATCGATCATTGCTTAGAACAACGAGCGACACTGCAAATCCAAAAAGAGAATCTTCTAAATGACGAGAAATATGGTCAGTTGCTTCAACAGTTTGAAGAAGAGAAATCAGTGTTGCAACAGCTGATAGGGCAATGGGCTGCAAAAAAAGCATTGTCTACGGCGATACATGAAACATTGTTCCGCCTAAGAGAAGAAAAACTACCTCATGTTTTGACAGAAGTTAATGCAATATTTAATTTGTTAACAGGTGGGCGTTACGATAAGCTTTTAATTAACGATGAAGGCTATTTTGTTGCACAGGATGTTTCTGGATTACGTTATCAAATGGCAGAATTATCACAGGCGACAAAGGAGCAAGCTTATATTTCATTGCGTATGGCACTAGCAAAAACGCTAACAACTTCTGCTCCATTTCCATTTATTATGGACGATCCTTTTGTCCATTTTGATCGAAACCGTACAGACAAAATGGTACAATTAATGAAAGAAGTAGGATATGAACGTCAAATTTTATATTTTACTTGCCATGACGCGATGCTCACTCATTGGCAGAAAGACCAAATTGTCGACGTAGGAGCACTAGCAAATGAAAGGGGAGTGGCGTCAACATGAAGGGTATTACGACGCTCCAGGTTGGAGAACCAGTAGATCAATTTTTATTAATTAAACAGGCGACAAAAGGGGTTACCACAGTCGGAAAACCATTTATTTCACTGTTATTACAAGATAAAAGTGGAGATATTGAAGCAAAGCTATGGGATACAAATGAAGATCATGAAAAAATGTATCACGCTGAGGCAATTGTCCGTGTAGGTGGAGAAATTCATGACTATCGTGGCAAAAATCAATTGCGTATCAAGGCAATCCGAGTTGCAAAACCAGAGGAGGGAATTGCTATTAATGATTTAGTTCCTTCCTCAGCAACTCCAAAAGAAGAATTATATGAAGAATTGACGAAATTTTTCTTTGATATTAAAAATCCGAATATATCACGAATTACACGTGCAGCTATTAAAAAACATCAGGATGCTATTTTAGTCTATCCAGCTGCTACGAAAAATCATCATGATTATGCGTCTGGTCTACTAGATCATATGGTGTCTATGTTGAGACTAGGAAAAGCAATTGCTGATTTATATCCTACATTAAATCGAGATCTATTATATGCAGGGATTATTCTGCATGATATTGGTAAAGTAGTTGAGCTATCAGGGCCTGTTGCAACAATATATACGGTTGAAGGGAATTTACTTGGTCATATTACGATTATGGTCAATGAAATTGCCAAGATTGCCAGTGAACTAGAAATCGAGGGCGAGGAAGTCATGCTATTGCAACATATGGTGCTATCTCACCACGGTAAAGAAGAATGGGGCAGCCCGAAAAAACCGATGATTCAAGAGGCGGAAATCTTGCATTATATTGATAATATTGATGCAAAGATGAACATGCTAACACGAGCATTAGGCAAAACAACGCCAGGCGAATTTACGGAAAGACTATTTCCACTTGATAATCGATCGTTTTATAAGCCGACTATTAAGTAAATGTAGATTTGATGTTCCTCATCAAAGGTTGGGGATTACATTCGTCTTCATTAGTGGATTCTGTAGAAAAAGGGTTACGCCTGTATCGGCGTAACCCTTTTTCATATAGTGAAGTAACAACTAGTAAGATTATTTTTCAGTATCTTTGTCGTCTTTATCTGTGTTTTCTTGAGCTTTCTTAGCTTGTTCCTCAGCTTTTTTAGCTGCTTCTTCAGTAGCCTTAGCTTCTTCCTCACTTGTTGTTGTAAGGGTTTTTATAGCAGTTTTTAATTCTTTATCAGATGTTTTTACATCAGCATCTTTTGCCAATTTTGCAACGATATCTTTAAGGATTTGTTGATCTTCACCTGTTTGCTTTAATTTAGCTAGCATTTGTGAACGGATGTTTTTCTCTTCGTCTTTGAATGAGCCAACACCTTTTACATCACGCTTTTCCGTAACTTCAATAACGTGGAAACCATAGCTTGATTTAACTGGTTCACTTAATGTTTTTACAGGAAGGGCGTAAGCAGCATCACTAAATTCATCTACCATTGCACCAACAGAGAACCAACCTAGTTCTCCGCCTTTTTCAGCAGAGCCAGTATCAGTCGAGTATTCTTTTGCTACATCTGCAAAAGAAGCGCCACCTTTAATTTTGGCAATGACTTCATTAGCTGTTTTCTCATCTGCTACTAAAATATGACGAGCATTTAACTCTGTTTTCATTTGCTCATAATGTTTTTTTACATCTTTGTCTGTAAATGCTTTATCTTCTAAAGCCTTTTCTGAAAGAAGCTCAACACGTAAAGCATCTTTATAGCTTTCTTCAGTTAAGCCACTCTGAGAAAGTGCATCGGCAAAGCTATCGCCGAATTGTGAAGCAGTTGCGTCATAAGCCTCTTTGATTTCTTTATCTGATACTTTATATTTATCAGCTAATAATTTTTCAGTCAACATTTGTTGAAGTATATGAGGACCTGCTAATGTTTTTGATGTTTTGTTAAAGTCAGAAACTGTAATGTCGCCTACTTTTGAAGTTGCGATTGTTTTGTTGTCATCTCCGCTACATGCACCAAGTGCTAATACCGAAGCAGCTAATGTTAAAGATAAAACTGTCTTTTTCATAGTGGATATTCTCTCCTTATATGGTTTCGTCCATTTTTTACTATAACATAAACGTTTTAAAAACAAAATGGTTCCCCCTTGAGTATAGCCTATATTTCAGATTTTCAAGCGCATAGGATATAGAAAAGAAAGGGGGTGAAGTTATGAGCAGCGGAGGATACGGTGGTGGCGGCGGCTACGGCTCAGGCTCAGGCTTTGCTTTATTAGTTGTGCTATTTATTTTATTAATTATCGTTGGTGCAGCGTTCCTATACTAATTAATAAAAACGGCAAAAGCTAAGGGTTTAACATCCTTAGCTTTTCTTTTTAACTACACTGCATATAAAACTTCAATATAAAATGAGACAAGTAATATTGTAATAAGTATATTTATAGTTCGGAATACTTTTGGTTGGTTTTCTTCGGGAATTTCACGTCGCATGCACAGCGCATAAGTCATGCGGTTTATTTGAAATAAATAGAATACCGAGAATAGAACTACAATCATTAACAGCAAGTCTATTCCTCCCCTCTTTCAGTATTAATAGCATAACAAAAAACGTTAATAAAACACAAGTACAAGCAATTTAGTGAATAGTAGGTGGTACTAAAATTTCATAGCCCTTAGGCGTCTCCTCAATCTGGGAGTCTTTAGGCGAATTCAATAAGTATTTTACATATAAAATATCTATTACACATAGACTACAATGGTAAGCTAAAAGTAATGTACCATAATGGGTATACGCAGGGAATAGTAGTGTACCTAATAAAATGCTTGTATTTAACACAATAAATGGTGTGAGTAAGGCTAAAATATAACGATTTTTCGATAAAGGTTCACGGATACGCATGTGAAGAACAGGAATAACATAAAATTGGGTACGCACACGCAATTTTAAATGCTGACGTAGATCATATAATGCTAGAAAGTGTAAGCATTTATGAATTGGATAGATTGCAAATATAGCAATAACAAATAGCCAAAACAAACGATCTGTATAGTACTCGTCATTAAATAAATTTAATGACACATAGGAAAGAGAAAAGACAGTAAAAAAAACAAGTACAGACATAATCATAATACGCGTTGTTCCGTAATGATGTTCAAGATTTAATATTTTCCAACAATGCATGATTATCAACTCCGTAATATGAATGGTCCTATTTAATTTAAATTGATTTATATTAGAATGCAAGAAAAAGGAGGTACCTCAGAAATATTTCTGAAACACCTCTTTTAACTTCTTTCAGCGGAAGTCCAAACACCCGCTTAAATAGGGGAACTCAGTCTAAAAACGCAACGTCCTTTGGCGACGACTGAGTGACCAACATCTTGTTGCTGACGCTACGTTAACACTACGCTTTCGCACAGACAAAACCTTGTTGCTGACGCTACGTTAACACTACGCTTTCGCACAGACAAAACCTTTTGCTGTCGCTAAAAGCCTAGTTTCACTTTCATCCTTTTACAGTTGGACGTTCTTCTACCTTATCAAAGGAATCACGGAAGTGTTGGAAGGAACGTTCGAAAATGTCGATGAAGTCCTCTCCATATATATTGCGAATAACAGCCATAACATCTAAAAATTCTGGGAAGCGACCATATAGGTCTTTTAAAGCTAATGAACCTTCTAGCACAGAATGATACGTATTATGATAATTACTATTCATTTCAACAATAAGGTCTGTGCCTGCATCTGTTAACTCAACATACGTATTCCGCTTGTCGTCATCACGCTTTGAAAACTTAAGGAATCCACGTTCTTCTAATTTTTTTGAAAAATTAAATGCAGTGGAAACATGCATTACCCCAAATTTCGCCACATCAGAAATTGAAGCCCCTTTTAAATGATACGAAATCCATAAAATATGATGTTCGTTAATATTTAAATCGTAGGGTTTAATCCATTGCTGCCAATCTTTTTCAACTGCTTTCCATAAAGCTTTTGATATTTGCGCAATTCTTTGACTATAAAGCATCGCTTCTTTTTGAGTGTATAATTCCTCTGACAAAGCCATCACCTACTGCTTTCTTTAACATTTTAAAAATATTATAGCAATAAAGGAAAAAAGTTTAAAGTTAGAAAAATTAAAAAATTGAAAAGTGGTTAAAAAACAACATTTTGTCAATCGGAATTAATAAAAATATAGAATTTTTATCAAATGGAAAGGACTTTAGTCGCTAACTTTTTCTTTCGTTTTTTTCTTTTTTTCTGTAAATTGTGCAACGTTTTTCTCGATTTCGCTTATTGAATTCTGTAATGCTTCTATTTCTTGTTGTAAGTTATTTTTTGACGGTTCGATTTCTTCAGTGAATGTAGTAATAGTTTGTTTTAAATCATTTATTATTAGTGGTATATTATTTTTCATTTCATTAGTAAGTGAATGAACAGATTGTTTAACTGTGCCTGCTTGCTGTTTTACATCTAAAAGTTTGTCCTTGGTGCTTTCAGCATTTGATCGCAAATTAGCACGTAATTGTTGTCCTGATTGAGGAGTTGAAAAAAGTACAGCAATTGTACCGCCAATGATCCCAGCTCCAAGTCCAAATAAAAATGGTTTTGCTTTCATATCGATTACCTCATTCCTGTAATTATCATGTGTTACCTACTATTAAACCATGAAATGCACCTATACAAAAAGAAAAAAGAAACTAAACGAGTGATTTTGAATCACGGTTTGGTTTCTTTTGAAGATAAACGTGCATTTTCTAAATGTATGCACCTTTTATTAAATTGAAATAGCTGTTTGGAATTTAGAGCGCTTCACTAATTTTGCAACTATAGGATAAATAATTGCAAAAGCAATGACATTAAATGCTACAGCGGGTAATACAACCCCTACAAACAGAACAGCGAATGTTGCACCAACGTTTGCATTGAATACAAAAAGTGCAACTGCTAAAAAGACAGTTCCAGATAAAATTGTTCCTAAACCAACTAAGACAGCAGATACTGCGAAATTACTTGCCAACTTTTTCAATACCATTAAGGCTGCTAAAAAGACAAAGCCTGTTACTGCTTTATCGATAATATTTGGAACAAGGCCAGCTGGAAACGTTGTAAATAATCCTGAAAGTACACCTGTTGCTAAAGAAAGTAAGAAAGTTTCTTTAATAGTAGGGAACAATAAAATACCAATAAACATCATTGTTAGCATGAAATCAGGCTTCATGCCGTTTACCATACCTGGTGTGACCACATAAAGGGTAGCACCAACACCAACTAAAAGTGCCATTAATACTAAATTCTTTGTATTCATTTCTAATCTCTCCTCGACTATGCTAATCTTTTTTGTCTCCTAAACGTGTCCTCATGACCGTTAGCGAAACTTATTTGTGATTGTACGCTATAAATTTGAAAATTGCAATAGACAATTCTGACAATTAGAGTGTGTCAGAATTTCAATTATTTAAGGTTAGCTTTAATGCTTTCCGCAACTTCAGTTAATTGCTCGGGTGTATATTTTTGTGTTTGCCAAATTAAGCCCAAGCCTTCTTTTTCGTCGTAACGAGGAATAAAATGTAAGTGATAGTGGAAAACAGTTTGTCCAGCTGCAGCGCCATTGTTATTAATTGTATTAAGTCCAATTGGATTAAAAGCAGCTTTTATAGCATTCGCAATTTTGGGTGCTGCTGCATATAAATTACGAGCTACATCCTCAGGCATTTCGAATAGATCCTTACAGTGATGCTTTGGAATTAATAGGGTATGCCCCTTTGCTACAGGTGAAATGTCAGTAAATGCATAGACATGTTCGTCTTCATAAATTTTTGTACTTGGGATGGATCCATCAATGATTTTGCAAAATAGGCAATCGCTCATTCGAAAATTCCTCCTTATTTTATATGTAAATACATTCTATCATACTCATAACTGTATCATTTGCTAATTTTTGATAAAATATAAATGAGAAGAGGAGTGATGGCATGACGGTATTAGAGGTACAGCATGTAACAGGTGGTTATACAAGAAAGCCGGTTATTAAAGATTTATCATTTACGATTGAAAAAGGGGAGCTTGTTGGCTTAATTGGCTTAAATGGAGCCGGTAAAAGTACAACGATTAAGCATATCATTGGAACGATGCTTCCAAAAGAAGGAGACATACGTTTAAATGGTGTGACGTTAAAGGAAAATACGGACAAGTATCGTACAGCATTTTCTTATATTCCTGAAACACCTGTATTATATGATGAGCTAACATTACGTGAACATTTAGAATTAACCGCGATGGCTTACGGTCTAGATGAAGCAACACTTGCAGCTCGTTCACAATTATTATTAAAAGAATTTCGAATGGAAAAGCGACTGAATTGGTTCCCTTCACATTTTTCAAAGGGGATGCGTCAAAAGGTTATGATTATGTGTGCCTTTTTAGTCAATCCAAGCCTTTATATTATTGATGAGCCTTTTGTGGGGCTCGATCCACTTGGAATTCAATCCTTGCTTGATCAGATGGATGAAAAGAAAAAAGAAGGCGCTTCTATCTTAATGTCTACGCACATTTTATCGACCGCTGAAAAGCATTGTGACCGCATTATTTTATTGCATGAAGGACGTGTGCGAGCACAAGGAACAATGGAGGATTTACGCAAGGTATTTGCGATGCCACATGCGACATTGGATGATTTATATATTGCCATGACAAAGGAGCACGACCATGAAGAACTTGCGTGATGTATGGTCCTCTCGCTTCATGCACTATATAGGTGAAGTGCAAAAATATATGCGATTTATTTTTACAGGGCATCTAGCGATTGTACTAGTATTTCTTATTGGAGCAGGGGGCTATCAGTATAGTGAATGGCTGAAAAGTGTACAGCCCGATTTTCCAGCAGAGGTATTAATCGCAGTGTTTGTAGGGATTTTACTTGCATTAAGTCGTCCAACTTCACTTTTGAGAGAGCCAGACCAAGTGTATTTATTACCATTAGAATCAAAAATGTCACAGTATTTTAAAAAGGCGTTAGCGTGGACGTTTTGGTCACAGGTTTGGATTGTGGCAATTGTTTATATCGTAAGTATCCCTTTACTAAAAGCTGTTACTGAATTAACAACATTTGAAATTTGGTCAGTGTTTCTACTTATTATTATATTGAAGTATTTGAGCGTTCAAGGTGAATTTAGTTATCGTTATAGTGAACGTGGTCAAATGATTTGGGTAGACAGGCTAATTCGAGCTGTTATCTTTAGTGTTACTGTGTACATGGGGCTTCATATGCAGCTTATTTTAGCAATTGTGGCTGCTGCAGTTGGGTGTGTGTATATTGTAATATTTAGAAAGAAATGTGCAGGTGAGCCTGTACCGTACGAGCATTTTGTAAAGCTGGAACAAAATCGCATGATGAGTTTCTATCGTTTTGCTAATTATTTCACGGACGTTCCACATTTACGTGGTAGCATCCGTCGTCGTGGTTGGTTTGATTGGCTTTACAAATTTGTGCCATATAAGAAGGACAATGCTCAAAAGTACTTAGTGTTCCGTACATTCATCCGAACAGATGATCATTTTTATTTATGGCTCCGATTAACAGTGATCTCAGCCGTTATTGCAGCTTTTGTAGATATCCCAGTCGTTACATGGGTTATTGCTGGTGCATTGAGCTTTGCTACAACTATTCAATTAAAATCTGCTTTATTATCAAGCGGTGAATTTCGCATGGACATGCTTTATCCTTTGCCTGATGAAGCACGTAAGGTAGCAGTCAATCAAATTGTGCGTCTTGCGATGATCACTCAAGCTATTATAGTGGGTCTATGTGGTATTACACAGCCAATGTTCTATGTAACCTTTATCATCATACTGGTTGTAAGTGAATTGACTGCTAAGGCCTCAAAATCTTGAATATAGTTAATTTCGCCTTTTGTTAAAACGTATCATGCGACTAAGTTGATTGAAGTGGAGACTGGGTGACTCCTCGGGGATTAGCAATAGAGGAACGAAGGCTAAAACCATCACGTCCTGTGATAACGCCTTCGTGACCAACATCGTGTTAGCCCGACGCCCCCAGGAAGCTCTGCTCTGCGCGAAAGCGAAGCGGCAGCAATTGTTTTATCTGTGCGAAAGCATAGCGACAGCAACAACAAAGCACCCAGTCGCAACGGAAATCAACCACACGCTTTGGTGATGAACCTTTATTTTTTTCTAATTATAAAAGCTCATTTCTCCAATAAAAGAATTGGAAAAATGAGCTTTATTTTTTATTCAACTAATTGATAGTCTAGTGCTGCTGTTAATAATACCTTTGCAGCAATGAGCATCCCTTTTTCGTCTATATCAAATTTTGGATGGTGATGTGGTGCATATTTAGCTGGGCGGGCTCCTGTGAAGAAGAATGTACCTGGCTTTTCTTCTAAGTAATAAGCGAAATCTTCAGCCCCCATAGTTGCTTCAACCTCAGTAACATCGCAAATATCCTGTGCTATATTACGCACAAAGAGTGTTTCCTTCTCATGATTTACAACTGCAGGGTAGCCACAACGATAATCCAGTTTAATTGTACAATCATGTGCAATTTCTGTACCTTGGATAACTCGTTTAAACTCACGTTCCATCGTTTCACGAACATCCTTATCAAACGTTCGAATTGTGCCATTTAAATAGGCTGTATCGGCAATAATATTGTCAGCATTAGATGCCACGAATGAACCAACTGACAAAACAGCTGATTCAGTTGGGGCAACACGACGTGCGACAAGCTGTTGTAAATTTATAACAAGCTGAGAGCCAATAACAATCGCATCCTTAGTTTGATCTGGATGAGCGCCGTGACCGCCCTGACCTTGAATTTTTATTTCAAAACTATCAACAGCGGCCATTGTCGGCCCTACGCGGTAGCCAATCATGCCTGTAGGATGGTTAGAAGAAAGGTGTGTACCAAAAATAGCATCAACGCCTTTCAAAGCCCCGGCCTGTACGATCCCAATTGCTCCACCCGGATCAACCTCTTCAGCATGTTGATGAATTAGTACATATTCTCCTACTAACTCATCGCGCATTTCCCACAATAGCTTACCGACAATTAACAAAGTAGCTGTATGACCATCATGCCCGCAAGCATGCATAACACCAGACACAGTTGATTTGTAAGGTACGTCTTTTTCATCTTGTATAGGAAGCGCATCAAAGTCTGCTCGTAAGGCAACCGTTTTGCCAGGCTTGCTCCCCTTAATCCGCGCAATTAAACCGTGACCACTGACATTAGCTTCAACCGGTACGCCGAGATTTTTATAAAACTGAATAATATAATTAGCAGTTTCTTGCTCCTGAAAGCTTAGCTCCGGATACATATGCAGATGACGGCGAATCGCCACCATTTCATCAAAATGAGCATCAATTTTTTCAAATAGATGTTGGTTCATAGTAAACCTCCTTAAACAAATTATCCTAGATTTTTATGAATAACATAATAGTTTTACAAACTGGATAAATAGAGGGTTAGCGCGTCTCATCAAGAATATCCTTGGGAAAAGTAATGAATCTCCGCACGTCACGGGAGAATACCCGCGGAAGAGCATCAAATACCCACGAAAGCATCAAATACCTGCGCCTCTCAACTAATCTTCGTTTTCTTCTTTTGGAGCAGCACTATAGGTTGTGATATAGGAAGCGGCTGAGAAAATATTCTGTTGATTCACGCCTGTTGATTCTTTGCGTTCAGCATGTGCTGATGCAAAGGCCTTTGAGCTTTTCCATGCTTCGAACGAATGAGGACCGTTCCACTGTGTCATGACAATATATGTTTCACTATTTAATGGACGAAGAAGTCGAAACGCTACAAAACCTGGTTCATCTTCGATAGCACGTGCTCGATTTAAAATTCGATGTTCAAAAACTGGTCGACCTTCATCTGTAACAGGAATATTGTTAAAAACAAAGAAACCTCGTTCTTCTAGATCATTTACTGAATCTAGCACTTCAAACTTACGAGGTGTGGCAAATACAGATTTTCCTTTTGTTTCATGTATAAGCACAGAGTTTCCTTCTCCGTGTATTAAAATCATGACTTCGTTTGGATATTTATTCTTTAGTTGCTCTAAAAAATCACCTGTACCAGAAGTTAAATAAATATACACAACTATTGCCCTCCTTATGAATGTTCATCTTTTTAAAGGAATGAATTGTGCTTGCACAACGCACTACTTAGTCCCGCCATTACCTGCTCGAAAGCAACAAGTACGCTAAGGTGGAATTTGGAATATAGCGTGATTATCTCCATTTAAGTGTAAGTATATAGCTTTGTCAAAAAAGAAAGCCCTTAGAAAGAACAATTTTATGACATTTCCCTATGAAAACTATACAATAACAGAGGAAGCGTTTACTATTGAAAACGGATATCAATAATAACGAAATAAAAACAAAAGAATTTTACGATATGAATTTTAATGAGGGGAAGGAACTATTCATGACAACTTTTAATGATACACTTCTACGTGCTGCACGGGGAGAAAGAACGGAACATACACCAGTATGGTATATGCGACAAGCAGGACGCTCTCAGCCAGAATATCGTGCGATTAAAGAAAAGTATTCTTTAGAGGAAATTACACTTCAACCTGAGCTTTGTGCATATGTAACGCGATTACCAGTAGAAAATTACAATGTTGATGCAGCGATTTTATACAAAGATATAGTAACACCACTCCCTGGTATTGGAGTAGATGTAAAAATCAAAGCAGGAGTAGGTCCTGTCATTTCAAATCCTATCCGATCAGTTGCTGATATAGAAAAACTAGGTGAATTCAATGCGAAAGAACATACACCATTCGTTTTAGAAACGATAAAAATGTTAACAGAAGAACAACTGAATGTACCTTTAATTTGCTTTGCAGGTGCACCATTCACTCTCGCAAGCTATATGATTGAAGGTGGACCTTCAAGAAACTATAATAAAACAAAATCATTTATGGTATCAGAGCCTCAAGCTTGGTTTGCATTAATGGACAAGTTAGCTGACATGATTATTTCTGATATTTCTGCTCAAGTCGAAGCGGGAGCAAAAGCTATCCAAATATTTGACTCCTGGGTTGGTGCTTTAAATGTTGAAGACTATCGTGTGTTCATTAAACCAATTATGACACGTATTTTTGCAGAGCTACAAAAAGAAAATGTGCCACTTATTCAGTTTGGTGTCGGTGCAAGTCATTTAGCGAAAGAGTGGAATGATTTACCGATCGATGTTGTTGGCTTAGATTGGCGTTTACCGATTAAAGAAGCTCGTGCTAACGGTATAACTAAGCCAGTACAAGGGAATTTAGATCCATCACTATTACTTGCTGATTGGTCCATTATTGAAAAACGCACGAAAGATATTATCGATCAAGGCTTAGAAATGCCAGGACATATTTTTAACTTAGGTCATGGTGTCTTCCCAGATGTTGACCCAGAAGTGTTAAAACGTTTAACAGCTCTTATTCATGAGTATAGTGCTCAACAAATCCAAGCACGCTCTTAATATAGATATGAACAAGAATATTTTCTTTTCTATGAATGATAATCTCGATTTCATCGTAGAAAGGGTGCTGTCCAACCTAATGAATTGGACAGCTTCTTTTTGTCACATACTATACGATTAAAGATATATTTAACTATTATTTAGAGGTGAAAAGGTAATGAAAGAAGTTAAAGGCTTATTAGTTATGGCATACGGAACACCCTATAAAGAAGAAGACATCGAACCTTACTATACGCATATTCGCCACGGTCGCAAACCATCAGAAGAGCATTTAGAAGATTTGCGCGGCCGTTATGAAGCAATCGGTGGTTTATCACCACTTGCTGCTGCTACAAAAGCGCAGGCTGAAGCTTTATGTGCACGTTTAAATGAAGTACAAGATAATGTGGAATACAAATTATTTATCGGTTTAAAGCATATTCACCCATTCATTGAAGATGCAGTAGAAGGAATGGTAGCAGAAGGTATTAAAGAAGCGGTTTCTATCGTATTAGCTCCTCACTTCTCAACGTTCTCCATTAAATCATATAATGGTCGTGCAACAGAAGCGGCTGGAGATCGATTAACAATTACTTCTGTAGAATCATGGTATGATGAACCAAAATTCATTGAGTATTGGAAAAACAAAGTAAATGAAACATTTGATGCAATGTCTGTTGAAGAGCGTGAAAAAGCGTGTCTAGTCGTTTCTGCACATTCACTTCCAGAGAAAATTAAAGAGTTGGGCGATCCATATGAAGATCAATTAATTGAGACAGCTCGACTAATCAAAGAAGCAACGGGTGTCAATAATGTAGAAGTTGGCTGGCAATCAGCAGGACAAACACCTGAGCCATGGATCGGTCCAGATGTTCAGGACTTAACACGTGAACTTTACGAGCAAAAGGGCTTCCGTTCATTCGTTTATACGCCAGTTGGCTTTGTTACAGAACATTTAGAAGTTTTATATGACAACGATTATGAATGTAAAGTTGTTTGTGATGAACTTGGCGCGAAATATTATCGTCCAGCAATGCCAAATACACACCCATTATTTATTGATGCAATGGTTGATGCCATTCATAAAAAACTAAGCTAAGCGAAAAGAAAGTGATGATGTTGGTGACTCAGAAAAGACGAAAGGTAGTTGTTGTAGGCGGTGGCATTACTGGCCTCACAACTGCGTTCTATTTGCAAAAAGAAGCAAGCGCAAAAGAATTGCCGTTAGATATCGTACTTGTCGAGTCGTCATTACGTCTTGGCGGAAAAATACAAACACTGAGAAAAGATGGCTTTATTATCGAGCGCGGTCCAGAATCTTTTTTTGATCGTGAGAACTATGTGTATGCTTTGGCAAAGGATTTAGGCATTGAACAGGAAATGATTACAAGCAATACAGGACCGACCTACGTTGCCGTTGGTAGTCAATTGTATCCAATCCCGAGCAATCTTTTGTCTGGAGCAACACCACATGCCTCGTCATTTATTACATCAGGTTTGTTTTCACTTAGCGGGAAAGTTCGTGCGGCGGGGGATTTTTTCATTCCTCGTTCGGCACAGAATGATGACCAACCATTAGGGCAATTTTTTAGAAGAAGATTCGGTGCTGAAATTGTAGAAAATCTCGTAGAGCCATTACTTGCAGGAACATTTGCTGGTGATATTGAGCAGTTAAGCATGCGCTCAACATTCCCACAGCTTTATGGATTAGAGCAAAAATATCGTAGCCTACTTATTGGGATGAAAAAGGCTGGTACGAATTTTTTAAGTAACGATCTCACTGCGAAAGATAAGGGCATTTTTCAAACATTTAATAATGGTCTTGAGACACTTATCGAAAAACTTGAAGAATCACTACTTCCTGGGACAGTTATGAAGGGTGTTAAGGTCGAGGAAATTGAGCATGGTAAGGATGGTACTGTTCAAGTTGTGTTAAACAATTTTACGCAATTAAAAGCAGATGCTGCTATTATTGCTACACCATTTAATGTGGCAAGAAAAATGTTCAGTAAACACCAGTTATTAACGGAATTGAGTACGATGAAGGCAGCAACTATTGCTACTGTGACAATGGCATTTAAAAAAGACCAGTTAGGTGATCTAGATGCGTTATCATTTTTTGTCTCTCGAAATAGTGATTTTTCAATAACTTCTTGTACTTGGATGAATCGAAAGTGGCCTGGCACAACACCAGATGATTACGTGCTGTTACGCAGTTATATTGGCCGAGTGGGCGACGAGGCAATTGTAGCGCTATCCGATACTGAAATTGAAAAGACCGTATTGCAGGATTTAACGAAAACAATTGGTGTAGATGGAGAACCGTTAATGACTGTAGTTTCCCGTTGGAAAAATGCCATGCCGCAATATACCGTAGGACATGAAGCGAAGGTAGAGCGAGTAAAACAAGAATTACGTGAGCATTTTCCGACAGTTAAGCTCTCGGGGAGTTCCTTCGAAGGAATATCAATACCTGAGTGCGTGGAGCAAGGTAAAAATGTTGCTGAAGAAATATTAAAGGAAATGTTTGAGATTTGTGAGAAATAAATGATTATCAGTAAGTAGTACAAACTTGAAGATCAATGTTTGTACTACTTTTTTTATTTTGAAATTTGATAGGGCAAAGTACAAATTGCACAAGTTAGATAACTCAAATTAAAAACTGAGAAAGTAAGTTTCTACTTTCCCAGTAAAGATCTTAATGTTATGAAATTCGGTGACATGACCATACAATACCGCCGGAGTTAGCTCCTCCAAGAGTAAGTCCTAACGTTAAACCGTTAGCATTGTAGAATAAATCAATAACATCACCTGCATTTAAATCGGCTTCTCCAGCTAATGTTACTGTCCCATTACCAAGGATAGCGCGTAAAGTCAATACGGCAATAACATTTACATTTAATAAAGGGAATAGCCCGCTTATTAAATTTGTTGTAGTGTTTTGGCGAATAGCAAATGATGGGTTGATGCCAGCCCCTAAGGTTACGGAAATTGCAGCAGCAGTTGAGTAGTTGATTGTAGCCTCAAAAGCATATCTTCCAGTCGTTGGAACGGTGAAAATTCCGGTCGTTGGATTGAATGCTGGTGTTGTGAAATATGGAGCTGCCACACTCCAGTTAGTGATTGTAGTAGAAGCGCTTACTGTTATAGCATTATTAAATGCTGAGAAACCTTCTGTAAATGCTGGTCCGGTAGCCCCAGTAGAGCCAGTAGCCCCAGTAGAACCGGTAGAGCCAGTAGCTCCAGTCACCCCAGTAGAGCCAGTAGCCCCAGTAGAGCCAGTAGCCCCAGTAGAACCGGTAGAGCCGGTAGCTCCAGTAACACCAGTAATCCCAGTAGACCCAGTCGCGCCAATAACACCAGTAGCGCCAGTAGAACCGGTAGAGCCAGTAGAACCGGTAGCTCCAGTAACACCAGTAGAGCCAGTAGAGCCAGTCGCGCCAGCAGTTCCAGTAGCCCCAGTAGCCCCAGTAGAGCCAGTAGAGCCGGTAGCTCCAGTAACACCAGTAATCCCAGTAGACCCAGTCGCGCCAATAACACCAGTAGCGCCAGTAGAGCCGGTAGAGCCAGTAGAACCGGTAGAGCCAGTAGAGCCAGTAGAACCGGTAGAGCCAGTAGAGCCAGTAGAACCGGTAGAGCCAGTAGAGCCAGTAGAACCGGTAGAACCGGTAGAGCCAGTAGAACCGGTAGAGCCAGTAGAGCCAGTAGAGCCAGTAGCCCCAGTAGCCCCAGTAGCTCCAGTAGCTCCAGTAGCTCCAGTAGCTCCAGTAGCTCCAGTAACGCCAGTAGAGCCGGTAGCGCCAGCAGTTCCAGTAGCTCCAGTAACACCAGTAGAGCCAGTAGAGCCAGTAGAGCCAGTCGCGCCAGCAGCCCCAGTAGAGCCAGTAGAGCCGGTAGCTCCAGTAACACCAGTAATCCCAGTAGAGCCAGTCGCGCCAATAACACCAGTAGAGCCAGTAGAACCGGTAGCACCAGTAGAGCCAGTCGCCCCAGTAGCTCCAGTAACGCCAGTAGAGCCGGTAGCTCCAGTTTCACCAGTAACCCCAGTAGAACCGGTAGCGCCAGTAGATCCAGTTTCACCAGTAATCCCAGTAGAGCCGGTAACGCCAGTAACACCAGTAACACCAGTAACACCAGTAACACCAGTAGAGCCAGTCACCCCAGTAGCGCCAGTAGAACCGGTAGCGCCGGTAGAACCGGTAGAGCCAGTAGAGCCAGTCGCCCCA
>NZ_JBHZDH010000009.1:78271-78856 GCF_042755925.1 Lysinibacillus sp. NPDC059133
CAGTAGATCCAGTAACGCCAGTAGAGCCGGTAGCTCCAGTTTCACCAGTAATCCCAGTAGAGCCAGTCACCCCAGTAGCGCCAGTAGAACCGGTAGAGCCAGTAGAGCCAGTCGCCCCAGTAGATCCAGTAACGCCAGTAGAGCCAGTCGCCCCAGTAGATCCAGTAACGCCAGTAGAGCCGGTAGCTCCAGTTTCACCAGTAATCCCAGTAGAGCCAGTCACCCCAGTAGCGCCAGTAGAACCGGTAGTCCCAGTTTCACCAGTCGCGCCAGTTGCGCCAGTAGAACCGGTAGTCCCAGTTTCACCAGTCGCGCCAGTAACACCGGCAACTCCAGTAGAACCGGTAGAACCGGTAGCGCCAGTAACCCCAGTCGCGCCAGTAGCTCCAGTAGCTCCAGTAGCTCCAGTCGCGCCAGTCGCGCCAGTAACCCCAGTAGAACCGGTAGCGCCAGTAGCGCCAGTAGCGCCAGTAACCCCAGTAGAACCGGTAGCGCCAGTAGCTCCAGTAACCCCAGTAGAACCGGTAGCGCCAGTAACCCCAGTCGCGCCAGTAACACCGGCAACTCCAGTAGAACCGGTAGCGC
>NZ_JBHZDH010000009.1:78955-79347 GCF_042755925.1 Lysinibacillus sp. NPDC059133
CCAGTAACACCAGTAACACCAGTAACACCAGTAACACCAGTAACACCAGTAACACCAGTAACACCAGTAACACCAGTAACACCAGTAACACCAGTAACACCAGTAGAACCGGTAGCCCCAGTCGCGCCAGTAACCCCAGTAGCGCCAGTAACACCGGCAACTCCAGTAGCGCCAGTAACGCCAGTAACCCCAGTCACCCCAGTAGAACCGGTAGCGCCAGTAGCTCCAGTCACCCCAGTAGAACCGGTAGCGCCAGTAGCTCCAGTAGCTCCAGTAGAGCCGGTAGCGCCAGTAACCCCAGTAGAACCGGTAGCCCCAGTCGCCCCAGTAGAGCCGGTAACGCCAGTCACCCCAGTAGAACCGGTAGTCCCAGTAGAGCCGGTAGCGCCAGT